>JBFRWL010000121.1:0-3498 GCA_051439565.1 Prochloraceae cyanobacterium | reverse complement strand
GTTCATTACCGCCAGTATAAGGCTTAGGCTCAATCGTACCTTCTTGATAGTAAGGTTTGAGAAGTCTGGCCACAAAGTCTGAGCCTACTTTGAAACCTTTTGCGTTCCTGGCGAATTGAGCCTTCTTGGTTTTGATAGCTATCGACAATTTTTGGGCGCAAGTCTAACGAATAAGGCTTCATCTGAATGGCACGCTTGATAAGCTGAAACCTCTTTAAGACAAGGGGCACCGAAGGGGGGAAATATCCTAACAAATAAACTACTGAGTTCGACAGATAACTTAAACCGCTATATCTCACAAATAGAGTTAAAAGCATAATTCAAGCTGTTAAGGAGCGAGTTTTTTGATAATAAGAGAAAAGTTTAAGTTTTGGTCAACATACTAATCGTTCAAAGAGCTAAATTAGAGAGAAATTTAAGATGAAATCGGCGAAGATTTAGCTAAAGTGACACACAAAGATAGGCGGAAAATCATCCCCAGCCAAAAAACAGTTAATTCAGAAAAAAAGTTAATGCTCTCAACCCGACGGAAAAGATTATCCAGGGTTCGGAAGTAATTGGATGTGTCGGTAGGCAGTAGCTAAAATATCTTGATAGGGACAGGCACTAGCAATAGCGATTAAAATTCTTCTGATGCTGACAGTAATTCTGGCTCCCAATTTAAGGAGAGAAAGGCGAATTGTGCCTACGGTAGCTTTAGCCAGAGAAGTTCGAGCTAAACAGTTTTGACCTCATGCTTGCATCAAATCATAAGCCATCGAAGACAGCCAGAGCCTTAATTGATTACTGCTCATAGTTTGAGTAGAAGTACGGTCAGCAAATAACTCCAGTTGCTGCTCTTTGATGCGATTTTCCATATCGCCTCGCTTGACAATATTTTTCGGTGTAAAGCTTGGCTGGAGGAATTTTGTCCGCGGGCAGGGAAGTAACTACATGGCGGATCTTTACACCTTTACTGCCATAGGTGACTTTAGTTACCACTCGTCGGTCGCGACTCCAGGAGTTGTGCGTCTTATAGCAAATGGAACGATACCAAATCGCTGGGGGAACTAGTTCGGTCGCTTCACTAACTTCCTCCTCAGGTGAAAACATCTGCTCCATCAAAGCACTCACTGGTTCTAGTCTCTTGCCATAGTCATCTTTGGCTTTGGTGATGACATCATGAGCTCTTCTCTGTAACTGGCTATTAGTGGACATCGCCAAGACATAATCGACTCTTGGTTGCTCTTCACACCATTGCATAATGTCTTCACGGGCGTAAGCACTATCTCCTCTCACTAAGATTTGGGTCTCCAACCATTGGGCACGAATTAGACCAATTATTCTTTGCAGTTCTTCTAGGGCTCCTGCCGCGGGGTCAACATTGGAGGAACGAAGTTTCGCTACTAACAAGTGATGACCACAGAAAATGTATAAGGGTGCGTAACAGACACCATGGTAATAACTGTTGAAGAAAGCCCCTTCTTGATTGCCATGGACTTGGTCGTCAGTTACATCCATGTCCAGAATAAATTGGCGTGGTGGTTTAGTATACGAGTCCAGAAAGATCTCTACAAACGCTTGCTCCAGTTCTTCAGGTTGATGTTCAATGCGATGGTAGCGACTGTTTGCTTGGTCTATGATTGTTGCCGGACAATATTCTAGTCGCTTCAAGGTACTCTTTCCAGCCAAGACTGCTTCATTCGCGTCAATAAAGTTGAGTTTGGAGAGGGCGATGGCTAGGGCATCGGTCATAGCGTAATTTGTCATGGTCATTGATATCTTCATAACCTAAAACAAGGCCATAAACTCTTTGTGCTAATAACTGATGCACCGAATAATTGACATGGGATGGGTCCCGATAATCTCGAAAACCCAATCGCAAAGCGAGCGGTAATTTTTAGCTTTTTATTCTTATCCGCGAGCAAGACAATTCCCGCATCTGATGTGATTCTCCCCCCACTAAAATTAGCTATTACTTTTCTTCCTTGTATACTTTCAAACTTTAGTTGGTTGGGAAGACACTGTGTAGAAGTCGAGGTCATAAAATAGATAATTAAAGTTACTTTTTTGCCTAAATTATACCAGATTTATGGTTATTGTCCAATAAAATTTAGGGCGAAAATAAATATATTTATGAGATATTTACGCCAAGTAAATTGCTTTTTGTGCCCAGTCTAATTGATTTTGATGTCGGCAGAAACTCTCCCCACACACTGTCTTGTTCCGTGACTGAGCGAACACCAGGTTCAAACCTTGATGCGATAGGCTTTTTGGCTTTACCGATCGCCTTTGGGGTGAGAAATGCGGGCATAATGGCCTCCAGTGTAATGGTTATTATTTGTTAGTCCTTAGTCCTTAGTCCTTAGTCATTGGTTTTTACGCAAAAGAGGCAGAACCGAGGACAAAATACAGTTAATTCGATGTTGATAAATAATGAGTTTCCAGCAGGGAAGCCAAATCATTGGGATTGACATAAGCGTACTTGACTTTACCAGGCATTAAAATAAGGCTAGGAGCTTTTTTACACTGCTTCTGACAGCCAGTGAGTTCAATAGTTACTCGGTCTTGTAATCCCAATTGTTGGAGGGTTTCTGTCAAAGCACGATATAGTTGCTTTCCCCCACGCTTGGAACAACTTGACTTGTGACAAAGCAGAATTTTCCCTTTTTGGTTTTTTCCTGGTTTAAAAGCAGATGAAACAGATGCAGATTCCCAGACTAAGGATTCATCGCTATCCCCCAGTCTTTCAACACGATCGCTTTTCAGTTTCAGTCTACTACCAAGTCCTGAACCCGTTTGTTCCAAAAATACCGATAGGCGATCGCCCTCTACCAGTTTTCTGCCCAAAGTTTCCCGTAATTCTTTTGCCAGTTTTATCGGGATAATGCGCTCTCCCACCTGGACTTGAATATATTTTAGTTCACCCCCAGGCTTGGGAATAAAACCGAGAAATTCTCCCTCTATTTGATATGTCGATTGTCGGGCTTTTGTAGTTTTCATGATTTTGTTTTTTGTCCTTTGTCCTTTGTCTAAAAGTTGCTGTTTTGATTAGTTTTGTTGAAAAGCTTGAATATAACTTTTAATAGGAAGTTTTTTAGATTTAGGGTTGAGATGTTCACGAAGCTTGCGGAGAGCGCGAAGCTTCAGATGCAGAGGAGAAAGATAAACGGGGCTTTTGAAGTGCGAAATTTAGAGATTTCTGCACGCAGCCCCTCAGAAGAGCCAATTGTTTTAGTCCAAAATTTCTCTTCTCTCTATCTTTCTATCGTTTTCCGAGTCAATGGTTAAAAACTTATCCCTTAAAAAGTCGATCTAAGGGATGCTGGTCTACTCCAAATTAAACCTCAAACGGCACTGGCATTCGGGCCGTTTTCTTCCAGTTGGATACTGGGCTGTTCTCCAGGAGCGGTAATCATACGCGCTCCCTTGCCGCTAGTGAAGTAGTTCCAAGCCCACTGAATCATCACAATTAATTTATTGTCAAACTCCAGCAGGTAGAAGACGTGAATAAACATC
>JBFRWL010000120.1:0-7830 GCA_051439565.1 Prochloraceae cyanobacterium | reverse complement strand
TATTAGGAGTTAGTGTCATGGTTTCAACAAGAGATTTCCGAGCGCAACAGTACAGTATAGATAGAGCTATTTTGTTGAATTAAAATCTTTTAAATTATCCGCTCGCGCTTCTTTGCTCTGCCAGTATCTTTAAGCACTCTAGCGGTTAAAATTCTTTCCACTCACGCTCAACGCCCTATCCACATCTCCATAATAATTAACAGCAGCTTCTCTGCTGAAATTATTCTCGACGACAATGATGATTTATCTCCCCGTATCTCTATGTCTGTTTTTATTATTTTTGCTGTTATTTCCCTTTATTTGGGTGGTAGTTACCTTAGAGGTGATCGAAGTAGCGGTAGCCAAGCTCGGTTTTTCTCCGAGTGTGGCGTTGTTCCTTCTCGTTGCCGTGTTGCTAGGCAGCGTCGTTAATATTCCCCTTTACAAAGTTGAATCCACCGTAACTCTCGTCCCCGATTTGATGGATTTGTGGTTGCAACAATTTTGGGGCATTCCCCTACAGAAAATTAGACAAAAAACTATAGTAGCTCTCAATGTAGGTGGTGGTTTAATTCCGGTATTACTAGCTCTTTACCAATTCATTCGTTCCGATGTCATCGCTATTTTACTCGTCACTGCCATTGTGACTTTTTTCTGTTACTTTTCCGCCCACATAGTTCCTGGGATTGGCATCCAAATGAATGCCCTAATTCCTCCTTTTACTGCTGCTATCAGTGCCTCTCTTATTGCCCCCGAACCGCTAGTTCCTTCCGTTGCTTTTGCTGGAGGAATCTTAGGAACCCTTATCGGTGCTGACCTGCTGCACTTGAAGGAAATCCAGCGTATGACTCCTGGGGTTCTTAGTATTGGCGGGGCGGGAGTGTTTGATGGTATTGCTTTATGTGGTTTATTTGCTTTGCTTCTCACTTGAATGACACAATTACTAAATTTCATTTTTTACTCAAAAACAACTTAGTTAAAGCAGCCAGACTTTTAGCCAATAATTTTGTTTGTTGGTCTAACAGTATAGTCAGCTATGAAAAAGAAATGCATAAAAATAACAATCACAACTTAGTATTAATATTTCCAAATAAATACGATTTGAGTTTAGATGATGCTTGATAAAAAACGATTTAAATGTGTAACACTCAAGGGAAAGCATTAACTCTTTTACAATCGCGATCGCTTCCCTATCAAAAATTTCTAACAAATCGATGCGAACATTATTTATATAGTTTAGGCATTTGGATGCGTGGTAGTTTAGAATGGTATTTGACTACTAAACGCTACAACAATAGGTTACAAATTAATATTATTTGAAAAATTGCCAATTCCAATCAAAGTAAACTGACTCACACAGACTTACTCAACAATTCACACAAAACTGCGTATACCATGATGGATATATTCTTATATTTAATATTAGGATTATTTGCCGGTATCTTAAGTGGCTTAATTGGTATCGGTGGCGGAGTTATTATCAGTCCAGTTTTGATTTTTATGTTTAACTTTTCCCAGCATCAAGCTCAAGGGACAACCTTGGCTTTGTTAGTGCCACCAATTAGTATTCTTGCTGCTTGGAAATATTACCAACAAGGATATGTAGATCTAAAAGTTGCTACTCTAGTCTGTCTGGGTTTCTTCATTGGTAGCCTATTCGGTGCCAATCTAGCTGTTTATATATCCGAGAGAATCTTAAGAAAAATTTTCGGAGGGGCGCTACTTGCAATTGGCATCAAAATGATCTTTTCTTAACTATTATTTACAGAATTAAGTAAGTAGACAAAAAAACTTCTTGATTAAGAGAATGTCAAAAAAGTTAAACTTTATACTTCTGGAGCTATTAAATCTGTCACAATAAAAAGAAAAAATTATAATACGAGAAAGATTATGTTTTTGATAGGATTAAGGTTTGTTATTGTCCTGGCGATCGCCTATTTATTTGGTTTGCTAGTGGTATGGGTGTTATCCTTTTTTAATGGCTCTGACGATGATGGTTGGGACGACGATGGTAATGAACCGATCTCTCCCATACCCCCAGAACCTGGAGAAGACTCTAAGCAGAAGACACGGAAAAAGCGGTTGGTGGAAGTCGATGAGTCTTATTACCTCGAAGAGTTCGATTTAAGAAAAAATAAATAAAAGCACAAATACTGAGTGGATCGATCGCGTTGACCATGGTCAACGCATCTATGTCTGAACTTCCTCCATCGCATTTGCCGAAAGAGTAGTGCGACTATAGCGCCAAAGATGGCGAATGGGTTCTAGGAGTTGAGGTTGACTCTCGCACCAATACTTTTAGGCTGACAGAAAATAGTTGACAAGACAATATCTTTAAAGTCAAACTTCAGTCAGGAATAAATGTAACTTAGACGTGTTGCCGCCACTCAGATTTAGAAAAAATCTAAATATAGTTAAAAATCGATTTCATCGCTTATCCGCCAAGATCTGGCTCAGATTTGAGAATGGAAGATTTAACATCATAGGTTTGGGACATTGGTCCTCTCATTGGCGGGATCCCTACTATTTACTCTTAACTATTCCCTGGTCCGGATTTGTGCTGCTAATGGCTGGCTTCTATGGAATTGTCAATGGGCTATTTGCCTTAGCTTATTTAGCAGGGGGAGACTGTATCGCCAATGCCACCCCAGGAGATTTTAGCGATGCTTTTTTCTTCAGCGTGCAAACTTTAGGGTCTATCGGCTATGGTGCCATGTATCCTACTACCACCTATGCCCATATCTTAGTCACAATAGAAGCTTTTATTAGTATTTTCGGCATTGCGATGATGACCGGACTAGCATTTGCCCGTTTTTCCCAGCCTACAGCCAAGGTAATATTTAGTCAGGTTGCCGTAATTATTCCTCATGATGGCGTTCCCACTCTCATGCTTCGTGTTGCCAATCAACGTCGCAACCAACTCCTGGAAGCTCAAATGAGATTGTATCTACTCTGGAATGAGGTTAGTCCTGAAGGAGTATCTTGGCGAAGGTTTCATCAACTGCAACTGCTGCGCAGCCGCACGCCAATTTTTAGCTTGCCTTGGACAGTAATGCACTCTATTGACCAGGAAAGCCCTTTGTATCAAGCCTCGCCGGAGTTACTAGAAAAAACCAAAGCGATGATTATTGCCTCCCTGACTGGCATTGATGAAACTGTAGCTCAACCACTTCACGCTCGCTACACTTATGGGATTGACGATATTCTTTGGGAGCATAGGTTTGTTGATATTTTTTACGATACTCCATCAGGGCATCGTTATGTTGACTTGACTCACTTTCATGACGTAGCTGTCAAATAATTTCCGTTAATGCCAACTTATCTCCGATCGCTCTTCTAACACTCTTTGATAAACTGTCTCGGTCTGCTTGGCTAATTTGGGCCAACTGAAACGTTTTTCTAGAGATTCATAGGCATTATCAATTAACCACTGAGCATAACCAGGATTTCTGAGTACCTCTAAAATCCCCCAAGCTAGGGAATCAGCATTGTTGGTATAAGTGACAATACCTGTTTGATTGTGTTGTACTACTTCTGGCAATCCGCCTGTATCAGAGACTACTACAGGCACGCGAGCGGCAAAGCTTTCTAGTGCTACAATCCCAAAGGGTTCGTAAAGGCTGGGAAATACAGCACAATCAGCAATAGTCTGGAATTTATCTAAATCTCCATCGGAAATAAAGCCCGTAAAGTAGCACTTATCCCAGATTCCTAAATTCCAAGCTTGCTGTTTGAGGCGATCGGTATTGCCACCGCCAATAATCACGAATTTGACATCGCCACCCATTTCCCACAAGACTTTAGGAGCAGCATTGAGCAATACATAAACGCCTTTTTCGTAAGCCATACGACCTACATAATAAACAATTTTCTCACCATCTTCAGCGAAGCGACGGCGAAAACTAGCGCGATCGAAGTCTGGAGGTAGTTGTTTTTTCTCTGGTCGAATTCCATTGTAAATTACGTCAATTTTATCCCCAGGGACTCCTAGTGCCCTTTGTAATTCCTCTCGCATGTAGCCGCTACAGGCGATCGCCCGCCAAGCATTATAGACCAGGCTTCCTTCTTTACTGGCGATATATTCTTGAGTATTGGTATAAATGCCATTATAACGACCGTATTCGGTCGCGTGAATGGTGGCAATTAGGGGAATCTTGAAGTGATGTTTAAGGGCGATCGCTGCATCTCCTACTACCCAATCGTGGGCGTGAATTAGATCGAACGCTCCTTGTTCTGCAATTAGTTTACCCCCATGATGACCCATACTGTTATTGAGATTAACTACCCAGTGGAAGAAATCATGAGCTCTAGCAACAAGTATTCGATGTACGTGAACTCCTTCCACTAACTCATATAGTGGCGCTTGTCCAAATTCCACTGTGATCAGGTGAACTTCGTGACCCAACTTTATTAGTTCTGGATATAATTCGGCTACATGACGAGCTATTCCCCCAACAAGTCTGGGCGGAAATTCCCAAGTAAGTACCAGAATCCTCATCAGCCACAATTCCCCTAACTTCTACTAACTCTATACAAATATACATATTTGAAGTAGCAAGTAACGAGTAACAATTTTTTCTACAAGCTATGCGAATATATCTTTTTTATTAAGTTCCTCAACAGTATCAGGAACTTGACAAACTCCCATACATTTTTCTCTTACTGATGAACCTGCCCATTGTTTACCATCCAGATTACGTTACTCTACTCCCTTCAGAGCATCGCTTTCCCATGCCCAAATTTAAACTACTCTGGGAACTGCTGCTAGCTGAAGGAATTGCCCGACCAGAACAACTGCATCAACCCCAACCTCCAGCTAAGGAGTTAATTGAGCTAGTTCACACCTCAGAATACGTTCGAGCTTACTGCCAAGGTACACTTGATACCAGAGCTCAACGTCGCATAGGTTTACCTTGGAGTTCTGGACTAGTAACTCGTACTTGTACTGCCATAGGAGGCACTATTCTCACCGCTAAATTAGCCTTAGAATATGGTCTGGCTTGCAATACGGCTGGGGGAACTCATCATGCTTTTCCTAACTACGGAGCGGGATTTTGTATTTTTAACGATTTGGCGATCGCGGCTCGCGTAATGCAAAAATTAGGACTGGTCAAGACAGTCCTGATCGTCGATCTCGATGTACATCAAGGGGACGGTACCGCCTGGATCTTCCAGGAAGATCCCAGCGTTTTTACCTTTTCCATGCACTGCGAAGCTAATTTTCCCGGCAAAAAACAAACCAGCGATTTAGATATTCCTCTGCCTGTAGGATTGGACGATGACGGATACCTGCAAATATTAGCCAGGAATTTACCGGATTTACTCTCGCAAGTAAAGCCCGATTTAGTTTTATACGATGCCGGGGTAGATACTCACGTTAGCGATCGCCTGGGAAAATTAGCCCTAACAGATACAGGTATTTATCGCCGCGAGATGCAAGTTTTGAGTACCTGTCTTGCTGGTGGCTATCCCGTCGCCAGCGTCATTGGCGGTGGTTATGCCAAAGATCTCAAAGGATTAGTATATCGACACTCTTTGCTCTGTCGAGCAGCAGCAGAAATATATGGCGATCAGGTTTGATTATTAAATTGATTGGTCAAGACAGGTATTAGGTGTTAGGAAAAAACTTGTTACTTGTTACTCGTTACTTTACCAATACCGATCGGGACAATAATTTTTTTTCAACAGACAAGCAAACTCCCCTTGACTATAATTGTAAAGAAGTACAAACTAGAGTCTTTGGGACTGAGGGGTAGAGTAAAAAAGTGTTTGTCCTCAGCGGTTACGAGTATCTATTGGGTTTCTTGCTGCTTTGCAGCTTAGTTCCGATCCTGGCATTAACAGCATCCAAACTGTTACGACCTAGCGGAGGAGGCCCAGAGCGACTTACTACTTATGAATCTGGGATGGAACCGATTGGAGGAGCCTGGATTCAGTTCAACATTCGCTACTACATGTTTGCCCTGGTGTTTGTAGTTTTTGATGTAGAAACAGTGTTTTTATATCCCTGGGCAGTTGCCTTCAATCTTCTCGGTTTATTAGCTTTTGTCGAGGCCCTAATTTTTATTGCCATTCTAGTAGTTGCTCTCGTTTACGCTTGGCGTAAAGGGGCCTTGGAATGGTCTTAAGGAGCCAACAGAAAAACTAACAGCATCGGGAAAGCGCTTGTCTTCCGCCCCGCTTTCCTGCTAATAAAACATCAAGGGCGGAGCTGAATAGAGTTTTCAGTAATTTAGTAAACATGACTTCTAACTTAAGCAGTGAACTGGCTGCAATAAAAAAGCAGCAACAAGAAAAAATACTCAATCCGATTAATCGCGCTCAGGTCACTCAAGACCTATCAGAAAATGTTATTCTCACTACAGTAGATGACCTCTACAACTGGGCAAAACTTTCCAGCCTCTGGCCTCTTTTATACGGTACAGCTTGCTGTTTTATTGAGTTTGCTGCTCTGATTGGATCGCGTTTTGATTTCGATCGCTTTGGTCTAGTACCTCGTTCTACCCCCAGACAAGCCGATCTAATTATTACTGCAGGCACCATCACCATGAAAATGGCACCAGCATTAGTTCGCCTGTATGAGGAAATGCCCGAACCCAAGTACGTAATTGCTATGGGTGCTTGTACCATCACTGGCGGGATGTTTAGCAGCGACTCCCCTTCAGCGGTTAGAGGGGTAGACAAGCTCATTCCTGTAGACCTATATATTCCTGGCTGTCCGCCTCGTCCAGAAGCAATTTTTGACGCGATCGTTAAATTGCGTAAAAAAGTCTCTAACGAATCGATTCAAGAGCGAGCATCCCTACTGCAACAATCTCATCGCTACTACAGCACTACCCACAATATGAAAGCAGTCTCGCCGATTCTTACTGGTAAGTATCTTCAATCAGAAACTCGCCTAACACCACCGCAAGAACTCACCGAAGCAATGGGAATGCCAGTATCCCCAGCTTTGGCAGAATTTGAGCAAGAAAAGGAGGAAATTAGCCGTGACTGAAGAAACGCCAGAAAATATCAATCCTGAAGAAAATACAGAGGCTTCCCAGCTAGTTGAAGCCGGTCAAGTTTCCCGCTGGCTCACGGAAAATAACTTCGAGCACGAGATTCTCGAGCCAGATCACTTAGGAATTGAGATGATTAAGGTCGAACCCGATTATCTCATCCCCATTGCTACTGCCCTTTATGCCTATGGCTTTAATTGCCTTCAGTGTCAAGGAGCATACGATCTTGGTCCTGGAAAAGAACTAGTTAGCTTTTATCACTTGATTAAAGTTGACGACAATGTGGATAAACCAGAAGAAATGCGGCTAAAAGTATTTTTACCGCGAGATAACCCCAGAGTTCCTTCAGTTTATTGGATCTGGAAAGGTGCTGACTGGCAGGAGAGAGAAAGCTATGATATGTATGGCATCGTCTATGAAGGACACCCGAATCCCAAGCGGATTCTGATGCCCGAAGATTGGGTGGGTTGGCCTTTACGCAAGGACTATATCTCTCCAGACTTTTACGAATTACAAGATGCTTATTAATTTAATGGGCAAATAATTTATACTTTTGAACATCCCGCCTCCACTATTTCAGAGGTGGGATTTTTACAAATTGGGAGCTTTGAAATATTAGTTATTTTTTATTTGTTTAGATATCGTTACAATTATGGCAATAAATATTAACTATTGGCTATATTTTCCAAGTTTTGTAAAGGGATCGCTATTTAGTTGATAGTTTTATCTCTACTTTAAATAGAATTTAAGTGGGAATATTCATCAATCGAAATTATTAGAGCAAGATACAACAATTTACTTCAGCATCATTACTACGAAGGAAAAAGCAGCTAAAATCCAAGGCCTAAAA
>JBFRWL010000119.1:0-7061 GCA_051439565.1 Prochloraceae cyanobacterium | reverse complement strand
AGGCACTGCTTAGGATTAAATCTGTCTAATTTAATAACTCTAACTTCACGTAGAGATAAAAATCAGATAATTTCAACTTCCGTATAAATTGCCGAATTGACTCCGACTTTTTTTCTTCCAGTCATTGATTCTTTTCTGGTAGCGGTGACAGTCTTTCATTCAGCTTGTTAAAGCAGTCTCTAGTACAATCTTGATGACTCTCTCGCATAATACTGTTTTGTTAGATTGAGGAGTTCTTTAACAAACTAACTGAGCTTCGCTTAATTGACATTGAGCTTAGTTATAGTGAGCTGTTTGTCAAAGACTGCAAGTATTTTTGGGTATGCTTTTGCGTTATTGTAACTTAAATATAACTCCAAGGGAGGAATTTTGACAAGAAAAATGAAATGGGGAATTGACAAACTAAGGAAAGCAGTTTGCTCGGAGCTATTAGGTTGTAGTTGTTAATTGCTTTGAATTGCGCAGAGATTGAATAGTAGCGATCGCTGCTGTTGCCACTTGCTCTATTTCTTCTTGCGTGTTAAATCTGCCTATGCCGAATCTTAGAGAAGCATAAGCTAACTCTTCTGGATGTCCTAAAGCTGTCAGTACGTGAGAGGGAGTTGTGGAAGTAGAGGAACAAGCGGAACCTGAAGATACTGCTACTGTCGATCCTAAGCCCAGCAATAATGCCGCACCGTCCACCCCCTCAACGCTAATATTGAGATTTCCTGGCAAGCGCTGAGTTGGATGACCGTTGAGATGAATGCCTTCTAACTGACTTAGTTGCGACCACAAACTCTGACGCAATTTAATCTGACGTTGGGATTCTGATTCTAGTTCGGCTAATCCCAATTCTACTGCCTTGGCAAAACCGACAATCTGAGGAGTACAAAGAGTTCCCGCACGCATTCCCCTCTCTTGTCCTCCTCCATGTATTTGCGGGCTTAGCCGCACTCGGGGATGGCGGCGGCGGACGTAGAGAGCACCTATTCCTTTTGGTCCATAAACCTTATGGGCTGTCAAGGACATTAAATCAATCTTCATACTTTCGACGTTGAGGGGAATTTTAGCGATCGCCTGAGCGGCATCGGTGTGAAACAAAACTTGATGTTGGTGGCAAATTTCCCCTATTGCTGCTATTGGCTGCAATACTCCAATTTCGTTATTAGCTGCCATCAGCGAGACTAAAATCGTATCGGGACGAATGGCTTGTTCTAGTTGCGGTAAATCGATTAAACCATCTGGCTGGACGCTCAGGAAGGTGACTTCAAAACCCAAGCTTTGTAAATATCTACAGGGGTCGAGTACTGCTTTATGTTCGGTTTGTAGCGTAATAATATGTCGTCCTTGGCTAAAATAGGCTTCTGCTACGCCTTTAATAGCTAAATTGTTGGCTTCTGTGGCACCACTGGTAAAGACAATTTCTTCGGGAGTAGCCCCTATTGCTTCTGCGATAGTAGCTCTTGCTTGTTTAACTGCTGCTTCTGTTTCCCAACCATAAGCGTGAATAATACTAGAGGGGTTGCCAAAACGATCGCTAAAGTAAGGTAGCATTGCCTCTAACACCCGTTTATCTGTAGGGGTAGTGGCATGGCAGTCTAAGTAAATAGGACGTTGCATGATTGATTGTTAAGCTAATTTATGTTGAACCTGCTCCCCCTAAAAATCTGAGTGATTAGTTTAGTACTAGCAAAGTTTGCCGACTCTGTTTAGGGCTCTATTAGTTTAAAGCCTAATTCTACACCCCTGATCCGATTGGGAGCATCTCGGGAAATTTGAACGATGACTGGCTCTCCCTCTCGCTCTCCTTCAGGAGTAAATTGTAGTGGTTTTCCAGAAGTTTTCGTCGCTTGAAGATAGCTATCCTTTAGCTTTTTCGAGACGGTAGCGCGGTTAGAATTTGGGGAGAGAGCTTCGAGCAAGGCAACAGTACCATCGAAACTGGTAGCAGTACGCCAGTTAACTGTGCCTAACCAGCGCTGTGCTGCTTCTACAGCATAAGCTTGAGTACCTGAAAACCAGGGAATAGGCATGATTAGTCCTTCTACCGCACGTCCGCCAGAGGTAATCGTACTAGAACTGTAGAGGGCATCTCCACCTAAAAGTTGAAATTTTTTCCCTGGCAGTTCGTTATTTGCTCTAGCAATAGCAATTGCGACAGAGGTGGTAGAAGTATTGGGAAATAGAGCGATCGCTTTTACCTTTCCCCTAAGACCTTTAATTTCTGTATTTGGGTCTAAGTTTTGGTCGCTTAAATCAATAGCTCCAATAACTTCTCCACCCAACTGCCTAAATATGCTTTCAAAGGCTTTAAACAAGCTATTACTGTAACTGCTATTAGGATTGTAAAAAACTGCAACTCGATCGATTCCCAGGTTATTTTTAGTGAATTCTGCTAGTTTTTCGGCACTGGTTGCGTCGGAGTGAGTAGTTCTAAAGAAAACTTCAGCTTCTAGCGAGGTACTGCTGCTGGTAGGAGAGACGATCGGCAATCCTGCTTTTTCATACTCCTTCAAACCTGCACCAGTAGCGCTGCTAGAGTTGTGTCCAATTACGCCTAAAATCTGGGAATTGCTGCCTAATTTATTGGCGATGCTGGCAGATATTTTAGGTCTGTTGCCGTCATTAGCGATCAGCACTTCTACTAACCTTCCTCCTACTCCGCCTTCTTGATTAAAGCGAGTCTGTGCGTCTGCTACTCCTCTTAACATTTCTGCAGCTGAATCTTGTCTGTTATCTACTGGGACTACAGTTGCTATTAACAAGGGCGAACCTGCTAGACGAGCTTTAGAATTATTGAGATAAATTTGGACTTCGGGATCGTTGCGATCGCTATTGACTGCTTTCTCAAACAAGGTTACTGCCTCAGCATATTTTCCTTGGTTGAAAGCTTCTACCCCCAGATCTCTAAAAAAATTACTTTTGCCCACAAAGAGTACGCGCTCGCCTCTACTGATCCAATCTTCACTGAACGGTATATCTGGTAGCTCTGAGCTTGTTGTTTTTCTTTCTGATTCTATTTCTGGTGCCAGGGAGCTACTCAAAAATGGCTTCATTAAGCTATAACTACCTATACCTAGCGCAGGCACCGCTAATGCTACTATTGCTGCAGCTAGGATAAATTTATTGTTATTTGCTCTGCCTTGAGAAGAATGTGGCTCAGTCTCAAATCTAACTTGATTGTCAGAACCAATCGAATTTTGAGTAGCAGTACTAGTAAGCTGAGCCGAGCCAACCTCTCTCTGAGTAATCGCTTCACCAGAAAAATTACATTTCTCAGTTGGTTGAGACTGTAAAGATTCAAATTTTTCCTGAGAGCCCCTTAAGTCTAGTGAGGCAGCAGATACACGCTCAACTGAGGAGTTCTTGCTCTGAGTTGCTAACCTTTTAGAGGCAGTATTTTTGTCAGTCGAGTTGGCAGTTATGCTTGACTTTCTTTGGGCTAGAATTGCTTCTATTTCCTTAATTCTTTCTAGAATTACTGCAGTACTAGCAGGGCGCTGATTAGCTTTTTCTGCCATCAGTTCAGTAATTAAATTTACTAATTCAGGATTGACGCGTGGAGCATACTTTTCCCACTTTAGCTCGTTATTGTATTGATCGTAAATAGTTATGTCTGTGGGAGATTTTCCTGTTAGTAAATAGACAAAGGTACGACCCAAGGCATAGAAATCCGACTGAGGAAGTGCGTAACCTTTTTCTTGCTCTGGCGGTGCGTATCCAGGAGTATAAACTCCGGTGCTTCGCTCTCCTGCGATAATGGTAGCTGTTACTTGGCGCACAGCACCAAAATCAATTAAGGCTAAATGTCCGTTGGGTTGTAAGATAATATTAGAAGGTTTGATATCCCGATGAAAGAAATTTTGGCTGTGTACTTCATGGAGAATTTCTGTTAGTTGCTTGAGCCATTTTATGGCTGATTTTTGGTCAATAGGACGATGAGAACGTTGCTTTTGATACGCTTCTAAATCCATCCCTTCAATTTTTTCCATTACCAAGCAATGGATAGGAGCATCGCTATCTTGGGGAAAGTAAGTAAAATAGCCTTCTCCTTTAGGAATTCCAGGATGCTCTAGGTCGCATAAAATTTCTGATTCTCGCTTGAAAAGTTCTACAACTTGAGGATTGTCGTTAGTCAAAGCTTTGAGCACTTTAACGATACACTCATCATCGAGGACTTCATAGGTTTGACTAAAACCACCTTTGCTACTTAGCAGACGGAGAACTCTATATTGTCCTGCTAGCAGTAATTCTGAACCACAGGAGTGGCAAAATAACTGGTTATCTGGGTTTTCCGGTTGGGAACACTTAGGGTTGATACAGAAGCTCATAGGAAAATATATAAATAAAATAAATTTACTAAAAGTTTAGCTGTAGTATATATCAAAGATAAATATCAATGATTAAAAATAAGGAATGGCAAAATGCGCAATTGGCTTTGGGAGTAATCTAGGCGATTCACTCATAATTATCAACAATTCTCTCCAACTACTGGCTCACACTCCAGGTATCGCCTTAAAATCTGCATCTAGCTGGTATAGAACTGTAGCTATAGGTCCTCCTCAACCAGATTATATCAATGGCTGTGCCTTACTGGAAGTTGAACTAACTCCCTTAGAATTATTAGAAACTTTACTAGAAATAGAAAAGCAATTTGGTCGGGTGCGCGATCGGCGTTGGGACCCGAGAACCTTAGATTTAGATTTATTATTATTTGATCAGCTCATATTAGATAGCGACAAGCTGCAAATTCCTCATCCCCGCCTGAGAGGGAGAGCGTTTGTTTTAGTACCATTGGCAGAAATTGCTCCTGATTGGATTGAGCCAGTTTCAGGAAAAGCGATCGCTCAGCTACTTCAAGAGGTAGACTGTTCGGGAGTAAAATTGTTGTAGTTTTTTTATGCCACAAAGTCAGCAACATCCCCAAGTTCTCAAACAAGGTCTTTTTTACCCATAACCCTCTCCTATCCTTGATCTCTCTCTTGACGCACGCCCATAACATTGCCTTTGAAGTTGTAATTTAAACTATCTAATTCAATCAAGCTGCCGATTTTTACTTTCTGATTGCCTAAAACCGCACCATTGGCAGTAATTTGTCCTTTTCCACTAACGGTGATAATAACATCCTTGATATATTGGAGTTCTGGTCTTGGATCCGGTAAAGCTTTAACTGAACCGTCGGGTTGAGGTACGCTGACAGTTATAGGTAATAATTTAGCTGCTCTCAACTCCACTTCGCCAGCAGGTTGATTGCGAATAATTATATTTGCTTTTGTTTGTTGTCCGAACTCTCTTTCTATAGCTTGAGGATCGCTCAAACCCAGCCACCGAACTAGAATATCAACTTCAATGATTTTGGTTTGATTGTTAATTTGGGCGATCGAGCCTGTTGTGCCAGGGTAGAAAAAGATCCCAAAAATGACTAAGAGAATTACGCAGGCAGCACCCAAGTCTAAAATAGAAACCTTCCCAAATAAACGTCCTTTAGAATCTAAAATTTTCATGGCTCAAAGCGCGATCGTAATTTTTATAGGGCAGTTTAAAACCCCATAAACAGAGCAAATCTTAGCACAATTATTTAAAGTACGGCAGAAGCAAGACGGGAATAATTGTAGATTAAATATCTTAAATTTCTTGTAAATAAAGCTATAGGGGAATCTGCTTGACTGACAAACGCTTTCTTGGCGATCGCCAGATTTACTCAAATTCCCTCAATCAACAATCATCGCATTTAAGCCTAAATCCTTAAGACTTTGCCAAGTTTTCTCGGCATTTTCTAGGCTGCTAAAAACTCCCACTTGCAACATCGATCGTCCTTGGTAAACAGTGCTAAAACTATCAGGATAAAGCGATCTTACTATAGCTTCCTGATTAGCATCCTTGAGTGCAACTACCACCCGATGGCGACTTTTTTTAACTCTTGCTCTGTGTCCTAAATTAGCTAAATTACCCTCTGGAATCGGTACATCAGGTACTGGTAATTTCTTAGTGGCGTTGTTGGAATTTGGTGCAGAACTAGGGGAAACATTTACCAAATCTCCTACACTAGTCATATCTTGCTTAGAACTAGAACTGCTAGGTCTAGTTGGCAGAGGTTGAGGCTTATTCTGTGAGGGCTTTGTAGTAATAGGAGTAGCTTGGTTTTGACCGATAGGCTTGGGTTGAGGTAAAGGGCTTTGGCTCGATAGAGGTTTGCTGCTGACTGGTAAAGAATCAGAGTTTTGTTGGGATTGCGGTACGGGAATGACTATTGCTTGCTTAGAAGTAGAAGTAGATAAAGGGCGACTCCTCAACAGAGAATCACTACCGCTATTACCTAGATCGATTATCCCTTCTATGCTGCCACTCAGCTGATTGCCGTGAGCAGTGATCGCTTGACCTGGAACGAGATTTTGAATGTCTAGGAGACGATTACCGCGAAAAGTATTGCCTCCTGGTTGAGCAGCAGTTCCCAAATCAGCGCGGGATTGGGATATTGCTACTAATCCGTGTTCGGTAGAATTCTCAATGATGTTTTTCCGTAACGTCGCGCGGGCATTACCCTGTAAAATTACACCAATGTGATTGCCACTGATGCGATTATTTTCTAATCTAGGAGCAGCATTTCCGATCGCACTGACTCCAAACCCTGTATTTTTAATCTCATTATTGCGAACTAGAGGTTTTGAGGTGCCGTATATCAGCAGTCCGTTACCGCCGTTGTTGAAAAAATAGTTGTTAGCGATCGTCGGGGCGCTATTGCCATTGACGGAAACACCAGAGTTACCATTGCGGGTAAAGGTGTTGTGACTTACTTGAGGACTAGCTGATTCGATCCACAAACCGTGTCCTCTAGGATGAGGATTGGTTACAGTAACACCCGTCAATCTTCCTGCTTGATGGCTAGCTACAATAGTTGCATTTTGGCCAGCCGCAGTGGGACTAATAAAGAAGCCGTTGCCTTCAATGATGACTTTATATCCCTTAGAAGCTTTACTTCCCTGAATCTTCACCTCTTTTTTGAGCAGTAGAGGAAACTTTTCCCTACTGGCGGTACTATATTTTCCTGGAGCAAGCAGAATCGCTGTTTGGGGTCGGGC
>JBFRWL010000118.1:0-5962 GCA_051439565.1 Prochloraceae cyanobacterium | reverse complement strand
TAGGTCAAATTAATTAGAAAATGGTTAAGAGAGGCAATAGGTGTTAGGTATTTTTACTGTGACCTCTAACCCCTGAGTCCTTATTCTTAAATTGATAAAATGCCCTTAGTAGTTCCTCACAATTAGTTGTCAAAATCGGTTCGCCACGGCGATCGCTAATACACACTCCAGAGGATTTGAGAGAAGATTCTTCTAGATCTTCTAAGACTTCAAGCAAACTTTGTTTTTCCTGGTATTCTTTTACCGGAACTTCTCTGAGAGAAAGAGTTTGCAGCCAAGGGAGAAGATCCCCCAGATGGGTAACGTATAACTCCAACTGAAATCGATTAGCATCAAAAAAATCCCGCACAAAATCGTTATAGGGTTGAAAGATTAACTCTTGAGGCGTACCAATTTGTTCTATTCTTCCCCGATCCATCAAAACGATGCGATCGCAAAGAGTCACCGCTTCAAATACATCGTGAGTCACCAGCACCATAGTTTTATGCAGTAAGCTTTCTAAATGCTTAAATTCCTGCTGAATTTGGCGACGGGTAATGCGATCGAGTGCTCCAAATGGTTCGTCTAGTAAAACAATCGGCGGATCTGCAGCCAGCGCACGCGCTAAGCCAACCCTTTGTTGTTGACCCCCACTGAGTTCGTGCGGATAGCGTTGAGCAAATTCTTCCGGCGGTAATCCCACCATCTCTAACAACTTAGTCGTGCGGACAGCGATCCGCTTTTCTTTCCACTTTAATAAACGAGGTACGACGGCTATATTCTCAGCAACCGTGTAATGGGGAAAAAGTCCCGTATTCTGAATCACGTAACCAATACCTTGACGGAGTCTTTCTGGCTTACGTTGGCGAATGTCCTGTCCCCCAATGAGAATACGTCCTGACGATGGCTCAATCAGAAGATTGAGCATTTTTAGGGTTGTAGTTTTCCCGCAACCACTCATCCCGAGCAACCCTAAAGTTTCTCCTTCAGCAACCAGAAAGGAAATATTATCAACTACCGCGACTCCCTGGTATTTTTTGGTTAGATCGATCGCCTCAATCATGATGATACGTATTTGGCAAACCGCGATGTTTCCACTCGCGGAGGAACAATCGTCAAATGGCTTTAGCCGTCAGTGAAATATGGTAAACTACCAATAGTTAATAAGTCGCAGAGATTTTTGGATTGAGGGTGAGACTCCCGCTAATTGGACGCTCTAGTTAAAGGGTAGGTTGGGGAAATCCCAATCTCGGTGCCATGCACTCTAGACCTAGCCTTTACCAGCAAAGCTTTCAAATTGAGCGAAACAAAACAATTAAACATAGCTAACGATATCTAAATTTAAAAGTAGGCTCAGACCCAGAAATGGGCGAGAGAGTAGCGGGTTTTTGGCTAACTCTTTAAGCATTCTTATGTCTTAAGAATATCCTAGCGAAGCGGTGCTTTAGCAAGGAGAGTGTCAAGAGAAGCAGGTATAAATATGTTTATCTGTATTTAAAGTCCGATATGCTATCAATTATCTATTCTGAAGACTTTCTCAAGCACGACACGGGTCGCTTTCACCCAGAAAGACCAGAACGCTTAACGGCAATTGTCGAAGCCTTAAAAGCAGCTCCTTGGGCAGATGACATTCATTGGCAACTGCCAACCCCCTCAGAGAAAAGAGAAGTACTACCGAGGATTCAAAAGCTGCATTCTCACGAATATATTGACAGAGTGCAACGGATTGCGCAAGGTGGCGGGGGAAGGTTAGATATGGATACCCCCGTTTCCCCTCAAAGTTACGATATTGCTTTATTAGCCGTGAGTGCTTGGTTGGATGGAGTTGATGAGGTGCTAGCCACTGACAATCCTGCATTTGTACTTGCTCGTCCTCCCGGTCACCACGCTACCAGCAATACTGGTATGGGATTTTGTCTGTTTTCTAATGCAGCGATCGCCGCTCACTATGCACTGTCCAAAACAGGCATCAATCGCGTTGCTATTCTCGATTGGGACGTGCATCATGGTAATGGTACAGAAGCGATCGTCGCCAGCAATCCCCAAATTGCCTACTGTTCTCTACACCAATATCCTTGTTATCCTGGAACGGGACGAGCTACGGACACGGGTAAGTACAATAACGTTCTCAATCTGCCCATGTCCCCAGATAGTACTATTGCCCAGTATCAGCCAGCCTTTGAAGAGAAAGTTATTCCCTTCTTAACTAATTTTCAACCCGATTTACTAATAGTTAGTGCTGGCTACGATGCCAATCGCGACGATCCTTTAGCAGGGATTTCCTTAGAACCAAGAGATTACGGCATATTCACTAATTTGTGTTTGACAATTACTCGGCGCATTCTTTTTGGACTAGAAGGCGGATACGACCTCAACGCCTTAGCCCGATCGGTAGTAGCAACAATAGAAAGTTGTTTGCTCAAGGATAGTTGAGAGCTAGGCAACAGGCAACAGCTGATTATTAGGGGAGTGGGGAAAGCTAGGGAATCTTTTGTATCTCAATTCTCCCCGTCTCCCCGTCTATTTTTAGCAATTGCCAGTCACTCTTGAGTTTAAATTATTTTGGCAGAGCGCAAACCGAAATATAAACCTAGAGCGATCGCAGTATAGAGAAGAATAAATCCAATGAAACCAATTACAGCAAAAATCGACATATACTTCAATAACTAAAAATAACTTCTCTGCTATTTTACCTAATTGAACCTCTAAGACTAATTTCTTGGGAAATATAGTCTAAGATTTTGGCAGACAAGTACCCTGTCTCCCATTCCTCAAAATCTGAAGTATCTACTATTAATTCATACAGGGTCGCAGCGAATTTCTACTAAAAAGCCATCTGGGTCAAAGAAATAAACTCCGCGACCAGTGGGACGACTGACAGGACCATGAGCGATCGCTACTTGGTTTTGTTTGAGAATTTCTAAGGCTCCCTCAAATAGTTGGGGTGCAATATCAAAGGCTAAGTGAGCTGCACGAGTAAACTCTAGGGTCGGGTCGGGGTCGGGAGGAGACAAATTTGGCTTCCAAAACAGATCGATAATCGTGCCATCTGGAGTAACAAAGTTAGCTATTTTCCCCTCTTCAAACAATTTCTTTAGCGTTAGAGGAACTTCGTCTGCTTGTAATTCCCGTAGTCCCAAAATCTCGCCATAGAAATGCCGCGAAGCATCTATATCCTTAACGTAGAGAGCAATATGGTGAACTCGTCGCAGCATACCCGGAGAAAGTCTCGGCTGATCGGTTTGATGCTGAGAAATCATGGTTAAGAATATCTGCCTCCATCTGCGGTTTTGTTGGAATTAACTCTAGTGTTCTTTTTTGAGTTGGCGATCTCGCTCTCGCGAGGCACTGTGCGCGCTGCCTTCGGCAGATCTGTTTGAGATCGTCTATTAGTTTAGTCTAGCGCCATAATCTTTTATAAGAATAAGTTAACTCTAAGCCGAAAACTGACAATTAAAAATGGAGCAAATACATCAAGGGGGTTGTCTTTGTGGAGAGGTTCGGTATCAAGTAACTGGCGAACCTATTTTAGCTGCTGTTTGCCATTGTAAACAATGTCAGCTAAGAACTGGCAGTGCCTTTGGTATTGGCGTCTATTTTAAGGAAACAAAAGTTCAAATTACTCAAGGTAATCTCAAGCGGTATGAGTATCGCTCAGACGAAAGCAATCGTTTAATGGCAACAGAATTCTGTACCAACTGTGGAACTACTGTCACATGGAAGGTTGAATTACTATCAGGTTGTCGGGGCATAGCTGGTGGGACATTAGACGATCCTAATTGCTTTAAAATCAATATGCACGCCTGGACTAGATCGGCACAGCACTGGATGGTTTATCCTCTTGATATCAACAAATATACTACTCAGCCAAACATCGAGCTAGCAGAACTCTTCGATGAAAAATAGTCTCAATTATCTCCGTGAGCGGGAGATGAGAGCGAACTTGTGACTAAGTAGTTTTAGTTTTGTACTACTTATAATAGTTGAGACGAGCAAATAATTTAACGGTGAGAGTGTCAACTCTAAAAAAACATCAGACTTTTGCAGTCTGATGTCGATCGCCAGCAATTAAGTCAACAAGTATCCTCATTAGGGAACTATCGCGTTACCCCTTAGAAAGCTGCCAATAGTTTTAGCAGTAATTTTCATCTGAATCAGAGGATTGGCGGGGACAACTGTTTTATAGAGATAGCTATCAAAGGTAAGTTTCTGTACGTCCTTGTCAGCACACATCTCTACAAAAGCTTCGCGGGTAGCGTCAGAGCGATAGAAGACAGTTTGCAGGATATCTAATACCTTATAGGTCATGCCGTACTTCTTATCCCAACGCTTGAGATATAGCTTGAGATCGTCTTCGCTAGGAATCCGCTGTCCGTAGTTGCTGGTTTCGACGATAGTTTCAGCGCACATGCGAGCAGATTTAGCAGCAAAGTAGATCCCTTCGCCAGAGGACTTGGTAACAGTTCCGGCCGCATCTCCTACTAATGCTACTCTACCAACGACGCGACGAGGACGGGGATGTTCTGGAATCGGGTGTGCTTCTACTTTGATAATTTCTCCACCTTCTAGTTTACGGGCAGCACGAGCGCGAATTCCTGCTTGTAGGTCTTTAATCCGCGCTTTATTGATCTTCATAGTTCCCGTACCAACGGCAACGTGATCGTATTTGGGGAAGACCCAGGCGTAGAAGTCAGGGGAAACATCGTCACCGACGTACATTTCTGCCCGATCTTCATAGTATTGCATTAGATGTTGGGGCAGGCGGATACGTTCTTGGAAGGCGATCGCGTAATTGTAATCTCCGGCATCAATAGCTTTGGCAACTCTTGAATTTGCTCCATCGGCACCAATTACTAGATCTACCTGCAGAGTTTTCATTACTCCTTTGGCTTCGCCGTTGGAGTGGTCTGCATAGTGCAGGGTATAAGGATCTGTATTATTGGTAGGAATATCGAGTTGATAAACGGTGCCATTAATCAAGTTAGCACCCAAGGAAGCCGCACGATTGCGCATAAAGCCATCTAGTACTTCGCGGCGGCACATGCCGATATATTCGTCTTCTTTTTCTATGTTGATATTTACTTCGACATTGGATGGCGAGATCATCTTCATTTTTCTAACTCGCCGATCAATAATCTCTGGCGGTAGGTCAAATTCGCTCACCATACACAGTGGAATCGCACCACCGCAGGGTTTAGCATTATCTAACTTGCGCTCAAATAAGTAGGTTTCTATTCCTGCTTTTACTAAAGTTTCGGCGGCAGAAGAACCAGCCGGGCCAGATCCAACAACAGCAACCCTTAATACCAAAGCTTTTCTCCTCTTCTGTTTTCTGTCAAGCTATGAAAAGCATGGTATCACGGACTTTTAAACTATATGATTGATATCGGTAGAGTTTGGTTGAAGTTGAAATAGAGCTTAACAAATTAGTTGATAAATCTTAATAGATGATGATTAGATTAAGTAACACACCACCTGATGACGCAGAAAATCGCTGGCGATACCAGTTAGACGAATTTGTCAAGGACAACCAGCAAGAATTAGCAGCACTAGCTTGGGGACTATTGCAAGAATGGGGCGATCGCAGCAATACTTTAGGAATTGACATCAAACCTAAACCCCATTTTGTAGCCTGTTCGAGAAACTCAATAGAGGAACTTAATAGGAAAGTCAATAATCAGTTTCGGGAAGTTTTGGGAATTTTAGATGGTTATCAACCGGAGAAGGAAGTTGTAATTATTGGTATTGGTAACGGTCAAATCAAGTTGATTAATTTTCAGCCAGATCCTTCACCTCCTGTTTGTTTCGAGCAAATTACAGAGGATTTAGACACCTTAATCCATCGGCTTGAGGAGTGTCTTGATCGGCAAATGTGTATTGGATAGGACAGGAAGATAAAGGAGAGAGGAGAGAAACACTAGTTGGATTAGATAATAAGTTGCCCAATAAGACAGCCTAATAAAATATACAACTTAATTACTTT
>JBFRWL010000117.1:0-8614 GCA_051439565.1 Prochloraceae cyanobacterium | reverse complement strand
AACCACAGCTGAGCTTTGTGAGCCAAGAAGATGCGAGCGAGTGTATCATAACCGCCGCGAGGTAGCATGAAACGCCAACTTAACCAAGCACTGGTCAAAGAATCGTTCTGAATAAAGGGAAGGCGATCGCGCCTTTTTACCCCAGCTAATGTCTCAGCATTTTGCTGCCAATCAGGACGGACCACACCTTGGTATGTTAATTTCTCTTCAAGCTCCTTTCCCAGGGCTACTAGTCGTTCAAATCTCTCAGTTTCAGGGTTATGGGGATGGTCTTTTAACCAATTAGCCAGAGCCGGATTTTCTCTCATTTGCCGTTTGAGTTCTTCGATGGCAATGTAAAGGGCTTGATTAGAATCTTGGACGCAAGAAGTAGCTGGGGAAACCCTGGAATTGCCCGTCCCGTCTCCGGTTCGGTAGCGAGCCATCATCACCTGTAATTGCAACTCCAATTCATCGAGTGGAGAAAGAACAATGCCGTCGAAATTATAATCATTGAGGACATCCAAATTTACGATCACATCGGAAACGGGTCGGCTTCCCAACCATCCTCTTTGCAGATGACCCATATAGTTAGCCCAAGCCTGGGTTCCCGAGAGAATGCCTTGAGAATTGTGGGCATAAACTTGTTGATATTCGATGTCAAATCGTAACTCATTGGTGAAGGGATCTCGCACCACCCGCGCCAATCCGAAAGCAAAGTGACCCGTAACTGTTGCTGCCAGTAAAGATTCTCCTTTTTCACCGCCAATGCCGCCAAATAAATGAATCAGCAAAGCTCGCTCTCCTTCTTGCCACTGAATCTGTGTTGTTTGTGGAGAGGTAGCACTGGGAACGACTAGTACTGTTTGAGCGGTTCCCTTTCGGGCTGGTGTATTTTGCCAATTGCGGTCCTCAAGATAAGTCAGTGCGGCTCTTTTTCCCCCAATCCGCTCGGTGGTATTTAACTGTAACAGCGAACGCGGTTGAATAGCTCGCACGGTAAATATTCCATCTGGACCTTGAGCTCCGTACAAATACCAACCCTCTTGACCTACGGGAGACTCTTCTAGCTGGCGCGGGGTAGAAGCAAATCGACCGCTAGTTAAAGGAGGCTGCTGGGGAATGCGAACAATTTCTGCTAAACCGTCAAATTTTCTCGAAACACGATTGTAATGGCGGATTCGGAAGAATTCCCCTGGACAGGGAAATTTACCTGGACAAGTTGTTGACTTAGTGCTGCCTGTAGGCTCAGGAACTGTTTCTACAATATCTACTAAAGTATAAAAACGTTCTGGTACGATGGTGGGAAATTGCTCAATGAGCAAAAGAGGTTTTCCTGTCTTATCAATAGTGCTCTTGGCTTGTTCGAAACTAATCAATACATCATCATGGGGTCTAGCCCCAGCCAGCGACTGAAGAGGACCAACGCGATCGCGACCGTTAAGACGAGTGGGGACCACATTTCCTTGAGCTTGACTGTTTTCTGCTTTTTGTGTGAACTGAACTGGGGTTGTTACCAGATTAACGTAAGCCAGTAGGGAAGGCTTCGGTTCCCAGGTAAGGCGTACCACTTGCCCGACTAAGTTTTCCGCTACTTCTGGAGCGCGAACGACTTCCAACCATACCCAATCTTGCTCTGGGGAAGAGACGGTAGCTAATTGCTCTGGTGTGGGCAAGAGCAAGCGACCCACCCAAGTTCCTGTAGGTTGATAAAGGTCGGGTGAAATCGCCTGTTTGAGGGGATAGTAATTGGGTTGATTAAAAGGAACCTGAAAGGTAAGTTCATAACCGGAGGTCTGGACTGAGTGAGCTTTGGGGGAGAATGATAAAGTAATCGAAGCGATCGCCCCAATCAGGATTAGAAATAGGAATACACCTACGCGAAATTTACGTCTTCTAGGTAACATGGCTGGCCAGATGGGGCGAAATCATGGTCTAAATTTAGCTTGATTTTCCCAGAACCAGAAAGATTTTGGCAAATAAAGAAATAGTCTGACTGTAGGGTATTGAAATTGAATTAAGCTGAGATTAGGCGATTGAGAATCTCTAGCTCGTTCGCTTCCAACTCTTTCAGGGAACGGCCTTTGAGTAAATGCTCAAAGTCAATACACTCTTTTTCCAGTTGAAAACGCCAGCGATCGGCAAGACTTTCCTGTCTATATTTTTCGGCGCTACGACTCCAAGTTCGGGTAAGCCAAAAGGTGCTGACCATAACAACAAAAGCATTGAAGATTGATTGCAGCATTATAGGTAGCTCGAGAATTTCTGGACGACCCCCATAAATGAAGAAAAAGTTGAACGCCAAAAAAGTGCATAGGGAAAAGACTCGATGAATAATCTGCTGGCGACTGGTACTGGGATTGCGTCTTTTTAGGTAGGAAAACATCGCCTTTTCCAACTGGGTACAAATCAGGCAGCTCAACCCGACAAAAAAACCTAAGGTAAGGGGAGCAGCGATTAGTTTAGGAATCGGAATCGGGCGATCGAAGATATAGAAACCGGGGTCCCAAATTTTTCCTAACTGATTTAGCTCGTGATGCCAAGCACCAGAGAAGTAATAATCCCAATTACCAGAATATAAATAATAGTAAACTAAATAGCCAATGACTAATCCTAAATAACCATATTGAACTAATTTCCGACCTGGTTTTCTCAATTGTTCCCAGTAAGCTTTCTCAGCATCAATATCTAGACAAGGAGATTTGCAGTTGGTACAGGCACTTCTTTCACGACCGGCTTTTCTAGCTGCGGTTCGACACATAGATTGAGTAATGTGATTACAGGAAGCTTTGTGAGCTTCACTACCTAGTAATCCTCTTGGCCCAGTAAACACCATTTGCGCAATGCCAAAGGGACAAACGTAATGACACCAGCTTCGACCACCGTAGAGAAAGACTACCATTATTGCAGAGACAATGGCCACAAGGAAAAAAAGACCTAAAGCCAGACGTGCTGAATTAACGAAGAGAATGCGACAATTCAAGCCAAGAAAAAGGAGAACAAA
This sequence comes from Prochloraceae cyanobacterium, assembly GCA_051439565.1. Taxonomy (GTDB): domain Bacteria; phylum Cyanobacteriota; class Cyanobacteriia; order Cyanobacteriales; family JBFRWL01; genus JBFRWL01. The sequence goes on along the minus strand of JBFRWL010000117.1, from coordinate 5,631 downwards.
TTGAACGTAGAAGTGGTTTTGAACTAACCAGCGGTTGTTCTTGATTTTTAGCAGTGGCTTCAAACCTAATGCCCGTGGAATTTGAGAGACAAAATAAAGAGGGCAAATGCGCCGCCAAGTTTCATGGCCAAAAACGAAGACCACCATAATGCCGCTAGGAACTATCATGCCCCAGAAAATTCTTGCCCCCATAGGATAAGCTCCGTTGGGGAGGCACTCTCCTTGCACTTTAACGCATAAAGATTTAGCGGCTGCTCTACTATTGCGAAAAGGACTGAGTAAGTTATCAGGAGCTGTCAGATGATGAGAGATAGGATCCCAGAACAAAGACAAAATTAACAACACCCAACCAATTAGTAGCAACCATCTTAGATAATGCATCTTTTTTTCGGAAACATTACTAATCATCTGAGTTACTCTTGGAGTTTTGAGCTGCTAACTATCACTCAGAATTACGGCTTCATTTTTTATGCAAAAGTCAGTTTTTTGTTGAAAATCTTTACAAAAGCCAAGCAGTTTAAGTTTATCTCTGGTCCTGATTATTTCAGAAATTAAAAAGCTAGGAACAGCTTGGACTATCAAATATACAAATTACTGACATACTCCCCATAACCGTTGTAAGGTAGTGTTTCTCGGATTTCCCAAGTCAAATTTGGCCCCTTGCTAATAAATTTTTCCTTCGCTTGCGACCAACGAGGATGGGGTTTATCGGGATTTACATTAGCCTGAAAACCATATTCTCTAGGGTTAATTGTATTCCAATAAGTAGCTGGCTTAGTGTCGAGAAATTCAACTTTGACAATTGATTTTGCTCCCTTAAAACCATACTTCCAAGGCAACACCATCCGCAAAGGTGCCCCGTGTTGTTTAGGCAGGGTATGACCGTAAATACCGACAGCAAAAAATGCCAATTCATTAGCCATTTCTTCTAAGCGTAAACCTTCTCTATATGGCCAAGGAAGATTGCCGAAAACTATCCCTGGACCAGTGGTAATTTCGGGGTCGTAAAAGGAGGTAAATCGGACGAATTTAGCGGCTGAAGTTGGCTCAACTGCCTCTATTAATGCCTTCATCGGAAAGCCAATCCAAGGCAAAACCATCGACCATGCTTCAACGCAGCGAAAGCGATAGATACGCTCTTCTAGAGGAAATTTTTTCTTGAGGTCGTCGAGATCGTAAGTGCGGGGATTTTTTACTAATCCTGTTACTTCTACTTTCCAAGTTTCTGTGGGCAAATTCTGAGCTTTAAGCCAGATATTTTTATTGCCGCCAAATTCATAAAAGTTATTGTAACGTCCAGCGAGTGTTTCCTCTGTTCTTGGTCGGTCTACGGAGGCAAACTGGGGGTTAGTTGGAGCTGATTTTATTTTGGGTAAATCTAAACTAGCTTCCAAGGCAGTCTTTGATGCAGATTTTTGACAACCCGCGATCGGCACGAGACTTGCCCCAATCCCAGCACCCACTAAAGTTTTCAGAAAGCGACGGCGATTGAAATAAGCAGTTTCGGAAGTTACTTTTTGCTCGGAAATTTCCCAAGATTTAGGTATGCGGATCAGAGTCATGGGGAACAAGTTTTAATGAATACTAGGAAAGATATTAAGCAAATACATATTACTTAACAATAACATTTAAGTTGAGTAGGTGAGTTCTGAGTTTTACGGTGGGGAAGATGTCAATGTAGGATGTTGATAGGAGACAAAGAAATTTAAGCAGAATAACCCAACCCTCTGGCTCTTACCCCTGCACCCCTGCATAATTTGGTCAGTCTCCGGTCTTCGTAAGAAACTCAAAAAAAGTGTCGATGAGCATTCCAACTTCCGTAGTAACAGAGCTGCTGCAAGCCTTCCCTACTTGGCGACCACAAATGTATTTTAAATCTTCTCTCACGGCGCTCTCTCACGCGATGGAAGATCAGGTCTTGGCTGCATGGGATCGACTGTTGGTAATTGCCAGCTTCCAAAGAGAGCGCTTCTATCGTCAGGAAGCCCATCGCTATCGACGCATTGGTCAGAAGACTAATCAAGTTTACGTACTAGCAGCACCAGAAACAGATTTCCAAAATAGTTCCGATATCTACGAAAAAGTTGCTTTTGAGCCAACCGATAGTCTGGCAGAGGAGTGGCATTTAGTGGTAATTGGACAGCAGTACGCTAGCTGTTTAATTTGCCGCGAAAGAACCAGTTTAATTGCCAAAAAAGCTACTTCAGCTATGGATAACAGCCGCCGCTTTGAAGGAATTTGGACTTTTGACCGAGAGGTAACCAAGAAAGCTGCGGCTATTCTTCTAGAGAAAGTGTTGGCTTACCGACCGGAACTAGCAGAAAAAATTGAACGGGCAAAAAATCAATATTTGCATTCAGAGACAACAGCAGCAGAAAATGCACCAACGATCGACTTTCCTACCAACAACCCCGATCCTTTCGTGCAAAGGCTAGTAACTTATTTACAGGCAGGTCAGTACAAATTAATTAAAGCCAATCGCTTCCTGATGGCGAAAGAACAGAAAGAAAGACTGGTCAACTCAGTAACTAACGCAATTCGGCGCTCGCTTGACCCAGCAGAAATTCTCCAAGTAGCAGTACAAAAATTAGGAGAAGGACTAGGAGTGTGTCGCTGTGTGGTTTATCGTTGTAAGGAAACCGATGCCTCAGCAACTATCGACCACGAATTTTTACACCCACAACGAATTAATAAATCCCTCAAGGGACAAAACTGGCCCTTAAAAAACAATCCCCTGTTTCAAGAAGCGATCGAGTTACGAGAATCCCTCAGCATTGACGATACTAACAATGATCCTCGGCTGGCAAATAAGCCTGTGAAAAAGGGAAAAGTAGAATCTATCTCCTACTTAGTAAAAAGTTGCTCGATATTATCCTGGCTGTTAGTTCCCATCCTTTATCAAGGCAAACTGCTGGGAATGGTGGAGTTGCACCACTGCGGGCCCAGTCCATCTGTCTGGAAATCTGAGGATATTGCTCTAGTAGACGCGATCGCTACTCAAATAGGGGTTGCTCTAATCCAAGCAGAAGCTTACGCTAACCTCGAAGACCTCAATCAGCAACTAGAAGCTCTCGATCGCACCCGTTCTAACCTAGTAGCTATTACAGGTCACGAACTGCGTACCCCCCTCTCTACGATTCAGGTTTGCTTAGAAAGTCTCGCTCACGAACCGGATATGTCCCCCGAACTGCGCCAGGTAATGCTCAATACTGCCTTGAGCGATTCGGAACGGATGCGCAAACTGATCCAAGATTTTCTCACCCTCTCCCAGTTAGAAAGCGGTCGGGTACAGTGGCATCCAGAACCCGTTTCCCTGTATGAATGCGTTGAATTAGCCCTCAGCCACGTTCAAGCTCGCAATTTGGATAAAAAACTACCGCTAATTAGCAATCTTGTCTCTCTAGAACTGCCCTTAGTGCAAGCAGATGGAGAGTGGTTGGTAGAAGTACTTGCCAAATTGCTTGATAATGCCTGTAAATTTACCAGCGCTGACGGCACAGTGACTATTCGAGTCGATCAGCACAGCCAGCAAAATTTAGAAGTAACGGTATCCGACACCGGACGTGGAATTGAACCCAATCGCTTAGAAACAGTCTTCGATCGCTTTTATCAAGAAGAAGGAGCCTTGCGACGCAGTACTGGCGGTACGGGTTTAGGCTTAGCAATTTGTCGCCAGATTGTCAATGGCTGGGGCGGAGAAATTTGGGCAGAATCAGCAGGGAAAGACCACGGCAGCCAGTTTCACTTTACCTTGCCGATCGTCAGCCAATCTTCAGAAATTCAAGCTACTTCAGCAACAAATGGTCAATTAACTAAAACTACAACAGCTACCTCTAAGCGAGCAAATAAGAGCAATAAGAGACGAAAAAAACCAAATAATTGAACAATTCCCAACCTCAGTTGGAGTGGACAGACTTGCTAGATAACAAACTGTTACAGTTCTTGACATTGTGATGAGAGGGGGATGAGCTCAGGATAAGATAGCCAAAGTGGAGTTGAGCGTTGCTTGCTTAACCTTTAAATGGCACTATTATTGCCTGAAAGTGACCAGCCTCGGATCCACCTCAGCAAGTGACTGTCCGTAAGTCACTATTAACGCAATATCTACAAATACCAAAGAAGAGAAATTTAATTATGGCGGACGAGATTACTGGAAAAACACCTAAATTCGGTGGCAGTACCGGTGGTTTGTTAACTGCTGCTGAAACAGAAGAAAAGTACGCTATCACCTGGACTAGCTCTAAAGAACAGGTGTTTGAAATGCCCACTGGGGGCGCAGCTATTATGAACCAAGGCGAAAATCTGCTCTATTTTGCTCGCAAGGAGCAGTGTCTCGCTTTGGGAACCCAGTTAAGGACTAAATTCAAGCCCAAAATGGAAGACTACAAGATTTACCGGATTTACCCTAGCGGCGAAACTCAGTACCTGCATCCCGCTGATGGTGTCTTCCCAGAGAAAGTAAACGAAGGTCGTGGCCCTGTCAATAAAGTTGACAGAAGTATTGGTAAAAATCCAGAACCAGCAACTATCAAGTTTTCTGGCAAAGCCTCTTACGACGTTTAACTCTATGAAACTGGAGATTGGGGATGAGAAAATAAAATTGAAAATGCAAAATTATCTTTATTTTTAAGGTTGCATTTTTAATTTTTAATTATTAAGTAAATAATCCCTAATCTCCAATCCCCAAGATGATTTTTCCCGATTTTCCCGAGTTTTCTGCCCTGGCACAACAGGGCAATTTTATCCCAGTTTATCAAGAGTGGGCAGCAGATCTAGAAACCCCAGTCTCTGCTTGGTATAAAGTTTGTGAGGGTCAGGCTTACAGTTTTTTATTAGAATCAGTTGAAGGTGGAGAGCAACTAGGACGCTACAGTTTTTTGGGTTGCGATCCGGTCTGGGTATTGGAAGCAAAAGGCAATCAAACAATTCAAACCTACCGCGATCGCTCTCGCCATGTCTATCAAGGCAACCCTTTCAAGATCTTAGCTCAATGTTTAGAGCCAATACGTCCGGTGCAATTACCCCAACTACCGTCGGGAATTGGCGGTTTATTCGGTTTTTGGGGATACGAGTTGATTAAATGGATCGAGCCGAGGGTGCCGATTTATCCAGCTACAGAGGAGGATCTACCTGATGGAGTTTGGATGCAGGTGGATAATCTAATTGTTTTTGATCAGATAAAGCGGAAAATTTGGGCGATCGCCTATGCAGATTTGCAGCAGGAAAATGTCAATTTACGACAGGCTTACCAGCAAGCTTGCGATCGCATCACTAAACTGCTACTCAAATTACAACTACCCCTACCAATTGAGGCAAAACCCTTAGAATGGCTATCTCCAGAAACAGTTGGTAAGAGAGTAACCACAGAGCTGGTATATAAGAGTAACACGTCACCATCCCAATTCGGTGCTAACGTCAACAAAGCGAAAGACTATATCCGTGCTGGCGATATATTTCAGGTTGTCCTTTCTCAACGTTTATCCACATCTTACAATGGCAATCCCTTCGACTTGTACCGTTCCCTGCGCCTAATTAATCCCTCTCCCTACATGGGTTACTACCAGTTTGGAGATTGGCAAATTATCGGTTCTTCTCCAGAAGTGATGGTTAAAGGTGAATGGAACGATAAGG
>JBFRWL010000116.1:0-3913 GCA_051439565.1 Prochloraceae cyanobacterium | reverse complement strand
GATGTGTATAAGAGACAGGGATAGCTATTAATAACATCTTCCCAGCTATGATACAAATCAGCTCCTCTTAACTTAGTTAGATGTCGAGCTTGGGCTTCGCATTTAGGTAAGACTTTGAATCCCTTCTGAGCAAGATCCAGAACCACTCTGCTTGCATCAATCGTCCTATTAACCTGCCAATGAGTTACCCCGATTGCCTTCTCGCAGAACTCCTTAAAACTACGATAGCTTTGACGATAAAGCTTTAAGACTTTGACTTTGTAAGCCATCAGTCCCGTTCTGACGAATGAGAGTGTATTTCCCTTAATTTCGGTAATCACTTCGGAAAGTTCAAAATCCCCAGGGACGAGTTCTTCTAGTTCTTGAGCATAGTCTAGTAAGGATTGAGCAGATGGTTCGTAGGATACCTCCTCGTCTAGTTGCTGGTACAGTGGAACGAAAGGGTCGTCTACAAACCCATAGGGCACTTTGTAAGGATTACGAGTGGCTGTCATACTTCTTCTCCATATATAAGGTATTGCTAGACAAGCGACCTTATAACGTGCTACCATCGAATTGCTAGAAACGATTGGGGCACGCTTGTTTAAGTGTGTCTCTTGTCATGTTTGGAACTATTATACTCTACATCTGATGAAACGCACATCTAAACTTAACATAGCTATCGAGTTCACAGCGCCTTTTCGAGTATATCTCCCTGACTGTTTCTTTTGTGTCAATCTAGATGGGCAGACTGCAAAGGTTAAGGTGATCCCTGTACTCCCGCGACAATCGGATTCAGGTGTACAAGTTCATGGTAGCAACATAGAGATTCCACATGACATATTCGGCTTTGCGGGTAGGACTAAGTTTTGCCTGATCTTGGACGAAACTGTTGACGTTTCGAGTAACGACTGGAAACGATTAGTCGCGGATCGTGATAACGAAATCCTAGAGAAAGGAATCTCATTTGTTAATAGACTTCTGGAGGTATATCGGAACTATGATAGAAACCTCCTTGGGCAAGAATCCTTTCATATCGTGCCACTTGTTAGGGCTGATTTGTTTAGTATCAGAATTGTAGTGGTCGATAGTCAACTCAACGAGCATCCGAATTTCAAGATCACTATGCCGACATTTTACAGGGTTGGTATGGGGACAGCAACTCAACGAGATGCAAATGTAGTAGCTGAAATCAAGCACGTTTTACAGTCGGGGGTGTCTATTCCAGTAGAACGCGAGCTTATTAGCTCTGCTAGGAATCATCTTTGGAGAAGCATTTATCGGCTTGTACCTATCGAAGCTAATACTGCATTTGAAAGCTTTGTCCCAATGGCGATTACGCGAATAGATCCCAGCGTTAATATTTCGCAATTACGGGATCTCTATCGCAAACTCCTGAAACTGCAAGAGGTACTGAATACGAGACTTATTGGCGTTAACCAAACTGATGTATCATGGTTCAGTTCTCTAGAGGGTGGCTGGAGCACATTAATAGAGAGCAATATTTCCAGATGGTATAGAGATTGCTACAGTCTTCGCAATAGAGTTATCCACGAAGGTTATAACGGGGTAACTGCACAAGAGGCAAAGAGCGCACTAGAATCGATGATTGCAGCTAAGGAGTATATCCAAACAGAAATGGACAGGCTTTCCTGAAAATATGGTCTAAAATCTCGTTTGGCTTCGTCTAGTTAAAGGTGTTTGCTCACCGTAGGTACTCACAGTAATTAAACCATCCCATCCAGTAAAGCTGTTACTTCTGCTTGAGCATTCTGCCGGTTGTCGTCATAGATAATCAGGGTGTTGATGTTGGTATGGCGTGATAGTTTCTGAACCTGACGGACATTCCCATCAGTAGCATCAAGAGCCGCTGTAATCGAGCTGTGCCTAATGCGGTGGGGACTCATGATTTTCTTGACCCCGGCCAAGTTACAATACTTCTGTACCAACAGATAGATAGCGTGAGTAGTCAATCTTCTCCCCCAGAAGCGACTCTGTACCGAAGTAAATAAAGGACTGGTGGGGTTACTCTCCTGGCGCTCTAATAACCACCTATCCAGAGCGATGGTCGTATTTTGACCCAGAGTAACTAACTCCTTTTGATTGGCTCTACCCTTACCAGAGATTGCCACCAAATCCTGTTGAGGATTATAGTCCCCGATATTGATACCCACTAACTCAGAACGCCGTAGGGCATTGCACCATAGCAGTAGCAGAATAGCTCTATCCCTAATGCCCTTTATCTTGCTAGTATCTACCATAGCTAATACCGACAAGAACTGTTCTGGCTCAATGCCAGTGGTATCGCGATAAACCTGAGCCTGTTCTCGTTTTAGTCCTGCTAACTGATAGTTACATTTACCTGTTCTACCGGCAAAACTAACAAAACTCTTCACCGCGGCTAACTTCCGGTTGATGGTAGCTGGAGCCAAACCTCGTTCAATCAGACGCTTGTGGTAGCGTTCCGCCAAGGTAAAAGCATCACCACCATTGAGGCTGAGAAAGCGAGCCACTGTATCAGGATTAATCTCCTCTTCTTGATAGATAGTCTTAAAGAAATCGCTTAAATCACCCGTATAAGTCCTTTTGGTATGGCAACTGTGGCTAAGACCCAACCAATCGTCAACCAGAGCCGAATACTCTTGATAGTTGCGTTTTTGTTCCAAACAGATGAGATTAGACTGATTGACGCTAGTTAGTTTAGCCATAGATAATTATGAAAATGCCTATTCTCAATAGTAGAATGAATTGGTTATCCTAGTCACTGAACCCAGCTTTCTTGTCTACTCAGATGTCTACTTCGGTGATCGGCAAATAAGATGAAAATATCAGGCAATAGAGGAAAAAATGTTGGCTATTTAACTCCTTCAACAAGAGCGATATCTCTTTTCAATAAATCGTTGATCATTTCATTCAGATTGACTCCTTTTGCCTCTGCTCGTTCAGTAAAATAATCCAGCACATCCTCATCTAGATAAATTGGAACATTAAATTTTGTCTTTGGGTGATAGAACTTACCCCGTTCCGCACGGGAAAAGTCGTATTCAGATTTCATAGATTTTCCCCTTCATATTGTTTAATTTCTTGCTTAGTTGCTTTCCTGGCTGAAATAATCCGAAGATCAGCCACGCCATTCTCATATTCGTCAAAAGTATGCACGATGACTAAATAGTGACCCTTGGGCGTTAATCCTAATGTAACCCAACGCTCTTGCTCAAGACTGTGTTCTTGATCAAATAGAGTTAAAGCCATCGGATCTTTGAAAACTTCAGTTGCCTCAAGAAAAGTCACTCCATGCTTTTTTTGATTACTGTGATCCTTATTTGGGTCCCACTGAAAATTAAATTCCATCTGCTCGTTAGAGTCTGCTTGCTGATGTGAACTACCCGCGATAAATCGCGAGCTTCTAGCTTCCCTGAGATACATCCTCAATCGGGGATTGCCTCAAAACAGACTAGCGTCCACTTCTTGGTCTTACATCTCCTCCACTAGCAGCAGTCCTAGTTCCTAAGACCGATAATTGTCTGATGCCTTCTGCTCTAATATTTTTAGCCGCGTTCTCGTCCCTATCATGATCTGTCCCACAACTAGGACAACACCATTTTCTTACATCTAATGGCATATTGCTCATTTGATAGAGACAAGAGGAACAGGTTTTAGAGCTTGGGAAAAATCTATCAATTTCTAACAACAAACCACCTTTTTCTTTGAGTTTGTAATCTAAAAAATTAGTAAATATCCCCCAACCAACATCAGAAATTGCTTTGGCAAGCTGGCGGTTACGAACCATACCCTTGACGTTCAAATTCTCAATGACTACTACTTGATTATCGTTCACGATTTTTCTAGACAATTTATGTAGAAAATCGATTCGGGCATTACTACTACGTTCGTATACTCTTGCTACTAACTTTCTAGCTTTATTTCTGGAATT
>JBFRWL010000115.1:0-3993 GCA_051439565.1 Prochloraceae cyanobacterium | reverse complement strand
AATACTTTTATTGGAGGTTTTTACCTTCATTTTTATTGATTTAGTTGATTATTAAGGCTGTGAGGTTGAGCCATAAGGTCTAAATCTAAAATAAAAATACCTTCTTGAAGTTGAACTAAATCTCCTTCTTCTAAAGACGTTTCAATCAGACGAATTTCATCTGATTGATGGGTATGGTTAAATCTCTGATAAGGACATAACTGTTGTCCGGTTTCAAAATCGATAGAACCTTGATTTAAAAAGATAAGTTTAGGTTGGAGAAGTTGAGGAATGTTGAGATTCATGCGCTAGTATTCTCAGTCTGGGGAGCAGTTTGATAATGTTTATCTTGCTAATTTTTCTTAGTTCATTTGAAGTTTACATCACTGAGTAGTTTTTTTGGGGTATTAGAGAATACATTACCGGACAAAGAACCTATAAAGACAGTCTAATAATTACCATAAAGCTAGAGTCGCGAAAGCCAAATTACATTTAAGAGTAAGTAGACAACGTGAAGAACATGCTAAGAGAGTAGCGCGTTGCGTCTGTGCATCTAACGATTGCATTGTCTATGAAGACTTAAAGGTAAGAAACCTAGTTCGTAATCGTAAATTGTCTAAGTCTATATCTGATGCTGGCTGGAGTCAATTGCGCAAATGGATTGAATATTTCGGTTAGAAGTTTGGCAAGATAACTATCGCTGTTGAACCTCATTACACTTCACAAGATTGTCCTGCTTGTGGGGAAAGAGTTAAAAAGTCGCTATCTACTCGCACTCACGTTTGCCAGTGTGGATACATCGAAGATAGAGACATCGCAGCTAGCATTAATATCCTCAAAAAAGGATTAAGTACCGTAGGGCATACGGGAACTTACGCGCAGGCGTGAGACTCCCTCTTGGGCGGTTGGAGCAATCCTGTCGTCTAACGGAGACTCATTGAACCAAGAATCTCCCGTTAAAATTAGAGCTCCTCGTTTAGACGAGCAAATAATTTAACGGTGAGAGTGTCAAGCAAATTAGCAGCACATAGGCAGGAAAACCGATAATGTTTTGTTAACAACAAATTAAACAATTACTGATAAGGTAATACGAAATATATTTAGATCAAGTTATATTTGAAAGTTACGGCTGAAAAATGAGCCAAACTAGTGAATCTCCACAGAAGGAAATGTCCAAGCCCCCAAAAAAACCAAGACTGGGCTTGCCTGAGATGACCCTGATTGGACTCTTTGTTGGCATTGGTTGCGGTCTTTTCTTTGGCGAAGGGTGCGCTAGGTTTCAGATTCTTGGGGATGCTTTCATTGGCTTACTGCAAATGACAGTGCTGCCCTACATTGTTTTGTCTCTGATTGGTGGTATTGGTAAGCTTAACTTGGAGCAAAGCAAGCGACTGGCAGGGAAAGCAATTCTGATTTTGCTAATTTTGTGGGCGATCGCTATTGTAAGTATCCTTCTCATCCCACTAGCGTTTCCCGATCTTCAATCTGCCTCCTTCTTTAGTACTAGTCTGGTTGAGCCTCCCAAAAAATTTGATTTTCTCGGGCTATTTATTCCTAGCAATCCTTTCAATTCTCTGGCAGATAATGAAGTTCCCGCAGTCGTAATTTTCTGCATTTTGACAGGCATTAGTATTATCACACTCAAGGATAAACAAGAACTTCTCAAGTTAGTAGACCTTCTCTCCCAGTCCATGTCCAAAGTGACTAAATTTGTAGTCCAGTTGACTCCTTTGGGCGTTTTTTTCATTACGGCTAGTGCTGCGGGCACAATTACTCTCAGCGAAATCGGTAGACTTCAGGGCTACTTGATTACCTACACTGCTGCCACCTTTCTTTTGGGTTTCGGACTACTGCCAGCTTTGGTAGCTGTTTTCACACCCTTCCGCTATCGAGATCTGCTGGCGATCGCCAGGAATATGTTTATCTTAGCCTTTGCTACGGGAAAAGTTTTAGTGGTGCTGCCCCTGCTGATCGAGAATTCTAAAGAAATATTCCGTTCCTATGGACTCGAAAGTGAGGAAACAGAATCGACGATCGAAGCACTTGTCCCTCTAGGATTTCCTTTTCCTCATCTCGGTAGGTTGTTAACGACAAGCTTTGTGTCCTTTGCTGCCTGGTATCTGGGAACTCCCTTGAAAGTGGAAAAGTATGGGCTGCTCATTGGTGCTGGATTTTTTAGTCATTTCGGGAGCTCGTCAACTTCCATTCCCTTTTTGCTAGATCTGATGGAACTGCCGTCAGATATGTTTCAGTTATTTGTTGTCACGAATGTCTATGTCGATCGCCTTAGTAATGCCTTAGCGGCAATTTATCTATTCGTTTTTACCGTTTTGACCACCTGCACTCTGCGCTATTTGGTGCGGCTGCAGTGGCGTAAGTTAGGAATTTTAGCAGTTAGTAGTGCGATCGTGAGCTTAGTTACTCTTTTCGGTACTAGAGTTTATCTCGACTACACTTCTAAAGACTCCTATAACAAGGACAAGGTGCTTGCCTCGATGCAATTACTAGAAAATCCTGTAACTGCTGCGATCGTCGAGTCTGCACCCAATCCCGTTCCTCTACGCCCAGGTCAGTCCCGTCTGAATCGGATTAAAGAAAGGGGTATAATCAGGATCGGCTTTTCTCCCGACGCTCTCCCTTTTTCTTACTTCAACGTCAATAATCAATTGGTGGGATTCGATATCGATATGGCACACAGACTTGCTCAAGAACTCGGTGTCAAAATTGAGTTCGTGCCGATTACGAAACGAGATTCCCTCAAGCAAAAGTTAGAGGCCGATTACTTCGACATGGCAGTAGGGGGATTTAGCGGTACGATTAAACGTTCCCAAGAGGTACGATTTTCCGATCCCTATTTCTACGTAACTATGGCATTAGTAGTGCCCGATAGTCGAGACCTTGAGTTTAGTAGCATAGAATCAATTAATCAACTTAACACCTTGAAGATTGGGGTCACCTCAAAAGATTGGTTTATAGATCAGCTCAAGTTATATTTTCCCCGGGCAAAGGTAATATTTCTCAACTCGCCCCGCGACTTTTTTCAACAAAAAGGGGCAGGAAAGGGAGTGGATGCGCTCCTCAGCAGCGCAGAGGTTGGCTCAGCTTGGACGCTTATCTACCCTAACTTTCAGGTAGTGACACCTCTTCCACGCCAGATATCTGTTCCCCTAGTTTACCCCTATGGAGGTGCCGATGACTCTCCTATGGACGAGTTTCTCGATCACTGGGTTCTAGTTAAAAGTAAAGATGGAACCATTGATAGGGCTTACGATTACTGGATTTTAGGTAAAGGTAGTCAGCTCAAGAAGCCTCGTTGGAGCATCATTCGGGATGTTCTTCATTGGGTCAAGTAGTAGTTTGTCAATCGAAAGATAACGATCGAGCTCACCTGTCGCTATGGAGTACTCCAGACAACCGATATCCAGGTGGATTACTTCGGTACCTCCCCACAGACGGTCGTGCGGTACATCTCCCGGCGGAAGCCGTCATAGTCATTGAAAGCCTGGTGAATACAAATGCGATTATCCCACACCGCAAAGGTCTTAGGCTGCCACCGCAGGAAGATCATTTTATGGCGGTAAAGCGCGTCTTCGATTTAGAGGAACTGAGCGTCGGTCAGACGATAGATCTTCACATTACGAATTTCTGCCCCCATGGCAGCCGCCAGCGGCACAGCAGTAATGTACTTGTAGGCCTTTGCGCTATTATCGAATCGACCGATCGGGTGAAGTTTCATTTGAGTTATACCAACAATAAAAGTCTGGAAAGCCTGCTTTCAAACCTTTTGCTTTTGAGTTGTTTGCATATCACTACAGTAGAAATTATTCTTCTTACGCAGGATGTCAGATATTTGTAACAATTGTTTATTTTGCTGTATGTCACCTCTTGTAATTGGTAATGTAGTGTTGAACAAAATGCTGAAGAGGCGGATGGGCATCCCAATTTAAACCCATTTGTGTTCCTTTCTCCAATGCTTCTTCTGCCGTCATTCCTTGACGGGTAGCAACATACATT
>JBFRWL010000114.1:0-2645 GCA_051439565.1 Prochloraceae cyanobacterium | reverse complement strand
CAGTAACAAAGCGCAAATCCCAGCTATCTGAGGTGCTGCTGCTGAGGTTCCGCTGAATACACCCCATCCATCCTGCGCGCCAGTTCCGTCGTGCTGGGAGTTGTCACGATCAATGTCACAACCAGGTTGAATAGGTAGCATAATGTAGTCAGCGTTATTGCTGGCCAAGCCCACCAGACCACAAAAGTCAGGTACGTTTCTGCCTGGGTAGATACGGCTAGCAAACGCACTGGCATAATCTGAAGCCCTCATTTCGCCTGTCTCATTGACATAGACCCCTCCAGCCGAGATGACATCGGGCATCATTCCAGGAAACGCCACATGACCATTGCCAGAAGCGAAGACAACAACAATACCATTCGCAACCGCTTCTGCAATTTCTAATTCCAGTGCTACCAGACTTCCAGGTAAGGTGGTTCGCCCTCTGAGATCGTACCCCAAGCTGACCGAAATTATATGTGGATTATGCTCTAGGGCAGTTTGAAAACCCTCCAAAATACTGGCACTCTGGTCTGAAGACTGTTCGTTATCCAATTTCACCCCAATAAAAGTAACATCGGGAGCGAGCGCCAGCAAGTTGGCTGACTCGCCAGTTCCGTGACCATTCCCATCCAACTGCGAGTCGGTTGCACCTGGTGCCAGGACAACGGAAGTATTGTATCCCATCTCTCCAAAGTAAGGATGTTGTTGATGGGCAAATCCGCTATCAATCATGGCAACCCGAATCCCTTTTCCTGTTGTACCTTCTCGGTGAACTTTCGCAGCGTTTAACAACATGACAACATCCCCTGGAACCCGCAAGTGATGATAGTTCACCTGAGGTGGTATCAAGGTTGGTGTTAATTGCTGGTTCATGTAAATGTAGGGCCACTGAATATAGGCATCATCAATAAGATCTGCTATTGCCGTCTCGGGATTCCAGGGGGCATCCGCCGCCGGATAGAGAACGGAATCTGCCGAGCGCCGCCGTGTGAACTCGTCCGGTTCTAGAGTTATGCGAGTTAACTGAGTGCCAAAAACTCTTTCAAAGTCTTCTTTGCTACCACGAATTGACACTGTGAGGCGTCCTTTACTGGTAACAGTGAAACCCCGACGCTCTAACTCTTCCAATGCTCTGGCAGTGACCTGAAAATCGGGTTTCAAGTCAGGAGCTAGCTCAGAAGTGATTCTGGTCCCAAAGCGAGTGGGTCTGATGTTATTGGAAGGATCGGGAAATGTGAGCGCGATATTCAGTTTTTCCGAGGCTTGATCGTTTGACATCGTGATTCTCCTTAGAAATACAATAGTTTTGCACTTACTAAAATCTGCGTGCTGGAGGGACAACAGAAATTGTTTCGACGTACTCAGAAAGCGCTTCTGGGACTGCTAGTTCTTCCTCAGAAGCATATCCTCCAGTCGTACCAAAGTCTCTCTCTGTAGGAGGTTCAGGAGCTATATGAGTCGGCACAACACCAAATATTTGCTCGAAGGATTCCCGTTCTACCTTGCCAGAGAGACTGATGTGCCCACCTGTTGTGACAGTAATTCCCAAGGAATTAGCTATCTCTCGCACGCGCATAACCCCTTCCGAGGTACGCCAGGGCTTACGTAATAACATTGAAATATTAACCATATAACTTGCATTGTCAAGATATACTTCAGATTTAGCTCTCTCCGTTCCGTAGATTTGAGGTTTCGCATAGGCAGCCTCAACGACATCCATTGGGAGCAGATTTTCGGCTAAAGCGTCCAGACGCTTATCGTACGTGTCTACTTTTACCTCATACCTTTGAGAACTCGAACAGGCAATTAGGCTATAGAAAATTACGAAAAGCAGCAAAATCCCAAATGGTTTAACATTCATGGGGGAAACCTCTGCAAAATCTCCATTGTGTTAAAGCGGTAGTAACCAAATTTTGACTATAAAAGGCGGATTAAACTATTTTGATTATTTTTTTGTGCTGCCAACAATGGAATTATTACCTCCACAGTTTGTACTATCTGTATCAGATTAATCTTACGCTAAGCAAAGATTGTGAGAAACTTGTGTGCAATCATAAAAATTACACTAATAGTTTAGAAAGAAGCTGTAATTAGCGATCGCTATCAACAGTAACTTGAAGATTTGGAACCAATTCTTCTAAAGCAGCTTTATCCTGTTCAAGATCAGAGATCATGGGAAATTTATCTTACGGACTGACACAAAAAAAAGATAAGATACTGAACATAGGTTAATTTAACAATTGACTTAGGTTTACCAAGTATCTGTATGTATGTCTTCAAATTTCCCCGTATCCGAGCAAAAAAAATCACCGAAGATCTATATAAGTACCGATAAGCAAGGAATTATTGAAGAATTAAACAAGCTTTTAATAAAAACAGGACACCCGCCCCGTAATCCGGAAAAAATGCAACTTGCTCTGCAAAATTCTCTCCTATATTTTAGGGCCAAATCCTTCAAAGATAAGTCGACGATAGGCTTTATCCGAGCAACTGGTGACGGGGTATTCCATGCCTCAATTTGGGATTTAGTCGTCGATCCCGATTTTCCCAATCAAAATCGCATCAGAAAATTACTCCTAGAGCGTTTACAACGCGAAATTAAACGAATTTATCCTCAATGTGTAGTTTCCCGCTTTGCGCCTGCTGAAGAACTAGAATTACTG
>JBFRWL010000113.1:0-3522 GCA_051439565.1 Prochloraceae cyanobacterium | reverse complement strand
ATTTAGGGGAGTGTAGATATATCTCTCCCAGTTGAGAAGGCTCCAGTCTGGGCTTAAGCTATCGAGGTTAAGGAACCCAACTCGGGGGCCAATTTCCGGCAATTTCTGCGCCACCGGAATGATAGTTGGGTTGAATCATCATAATTTTCATGGTTTAGCTCCTGATTTCTTAACAGGTGGTCCTGTAATCCCTTAAATTGTTCTGTAAAAAACTTTAAATTGGCGTTTTTTGGGATATAGAGGCAATTTTTACTATTTGTGTTTGTGGCAGAACTTTTATGACCTTAATAATCTTGCTATTGAGTTTTCAAATGAGAAGGCAACAACTGTTGTGCCTTTACGAAATGCTAGTGACCCCTTTGGGGAATTCAAAATTCACTCGTTCAAAATGAAAGCAGGAAAATGCAATTAATTGGGAAATTGGTTGATTTTGAATGAGTCGCGCAGCGACGTGACATAGGCACAACAGGAAACCTCTCTTGTCCAATACTTACTCGGCTGAGACTAACTCAACTGAAGTATTGCCAGGAGCGCGTTCGGTACTTCCGGGTAGATTTTGACGCGTGATCAAATCGAAGACGTGGTCGCCAATGGCTTGTTTAACCGCTGGTTCTAGTTCGTGGACAACATTGCGGTTGAGTTGAAAAGCATAGTTCGCCTCATCGACAATTTTTTGAGCCAGGACATCATCGACAGGCAGTGAATTCAAAGCATCGCGGTACTTAGCCTTGAAAGCCCTTCTTGCCTCGACGGTGGGAATTTGGTCGAATTCATGGAGTCCAGTTCCCTGATCTGGAGGCAAATCCAACGCTGAACGGACAATATTTTTCAAAGCTTGACCGCCGGAAAGATCTCCCATATAGCGAACGTAAGCATGGGCAACCAGAAGAGCCGGTTCGCTCTTGGTAATTTCATGGATGCGAGCCACATATTTTTGGCCTTCGGGTGAGGGAACGATTTCCTCTTCCCAGTCTTCCCCGTAGTAAAATTCTAAGTCTTGCTCTAATTTGGCTTTGCGCTCTAGTTCAGGAAAGTAGATAGGTGCGATCGCCGGATGATCTTTGTGACGAACAATTTCTGCTTCAAGAACACTATAGAGGAAATACAAATCTGCTATTAATAGACGGAAAGGCTCTCTTTCCACAATACCTTTGAGAAAACACTTCATAAAAGCCGTATTTTCAGCCATGGTATGGGATTGTTTCGTTCCTTCCCGAAGTTTGGTCGCTAAATCACTACTCATTTTTTGGCCCTCTTATAAAAGTAAACTACTAATAATTAACTGTTCCAATTCACCCAATCTTGGGGTTTGAGAAAGGTTTCAGATAACTGCGCTTCAGGGGTTCCTGGCTCTGGAGAGTAACAGTATTCCCAGCGCACCAGGGGTGGCAGAGACATCAAGATTGATTCAGTACGTCCTTTAGTCTGAAGACCAAAAATAGTCCCCCGGTCATAAACTAGATTAAACTCAACATAGCGTCCCCGACGATAAAGTTGGAAATTGCGCTCTCTTTCGCCGTACTCTGTCCCTTGTCGTCGCTCCGCAATCGGTAGATAAGCAGGCAAAAAGGAATTCCCACAACTCTGGACAAAGGCGAATAAGTCTTCCCAATTACGAGAGACACAACCAACGCCCTTGGCGTGGCTGCGCCCTTGGCGATCGCTGTAGATAGCTGCTTGTCCGTCATGATGAGGACCGCAATAGAGCTTCCCTCGATGATCTTGATAATCAAAGAAGATGCCCCCGATCCCCCGTGCTTCCTGGCGGTGCTTCAAGTAGAAATATTCATCACACCAGCGTTTGAAGGTGGGATAGTATTCTGAATGGTGAGCGTCACAAGCCTGTTTGATGGTTTGGTGAAAGTGAATCGCATCTTCAGCAAAGGGATAATAGGGAGTTAAATCTGCACCCCCGCCAAACCACCAAACCGGGCCAGCCTCGAAGTAGCGATAGTTGAGGTGTACTGTAGGTACGTAAGGATTGCGAGGATGGAGAACCATCGAGGTTCCCGTGGCAAAGAAATCATGACCGGCTGCTTCTGGCCGTTGGGTTAGAATCGATGGGGGTAAGGTATCTCCCCAAACCTCGGAAAAGTTTACGCCCCCCTGTTCAAATACTCTTCCGTTTTGTATGACTCGGGTACGTCCACCTCCTCCTTCTGCTCGTTCCCAGTTATCTTCTTGAAAGCGAGCTTTCCCGTCAAGTTGCTCTAAACCCTGACAGATGTCATCCTGTAACTTCTGGACAAACTGCTTGACTCGTTCTCTGGAATCGGCGGGGGGCAGGGGATTTTCTGTTGCGGTAGGGGAGTTTTGAGTTACTTCCCGTTGTTCGGTCACTAAACTAGTCATAATTTCTTTGGTTTAGTTTTGATGCTTTAATTACTATATGGCGATTAATAGTTTTTGAGAAACTAATGCTTATTAAAACTTAATAAATGCCGACTAACTGTAAGACTAGATAGTCAGAGTTGGAGTGTAACAATTTGGTTATCAATGCGAGCTTTAGTTATTACAATAGTTAAAATCAAATATAACTGTTAAGTGATTAACTTAGATATGGAAGCTACTGCGAACAGACCACCCCAAGACAGCCTCAAACCCAGTGTTAAAACTTCAGTGAAGGAAACGCTGCTCACGCCTCGGTTCTATACGACAGATTTTGAGGCGATCGCCCATATGGACATCTCCAGCCAAGAAGAAGAATTAAAGGCGATGATCGCGGAGATGCGAACCGATTATAACCGCTCCCATTTTGTTAGGGCTGAAAACTTTAAGCAATCTTGGGAGCATATTGACGAAAAAACTCGTCTGGCTTTTGTTGACTTTCTTGAACGTTCTTGTACTTCGGAATTTTCTGGTTTTATCCTCTTTAAAGAGTTATCCCGTAAACTCAAAGGCCGCAACCCGATTTTGGCAGAGATTTTTCATCTGATGGCACGAGATGAAGCTCGCCACGCGGGATTTATCAACAAAGCTATGAGTGATTTTAACATCTCTCTCGATCTCGGATATCTAACCAAACATCGGACTTATACTTTTTTTAAACCAGAGTGGATAATTTACGCTGTTTATCTCTCGGAAAAAATTGGTTATTGGCGTTATATTCTCATGTATCGCCATTTAGAAAAAAACCCTCAATATCAGTTTTATCCTCTGTTCAAGAAGTTTGAAAATTGGTGTCAGGATGAAAATCGCCACGGAGATATCTTCAAGGCCCTCTTGCGATCGCAATCGACTATGTGGAAAGGTTGGAAAGCTAGATTATGGGCCCGTTTTTTCTTGTTATCGGTATTTGCTACCCATACCTTAACGGTTCACGAACGGGCAGATTTTTATGCCTCGGTAGGATTAGATGCTCAAGAATACGATCGCGCTGTTACTCGCCAGACGAATCAAACCGCAGCTAGAGCCTTTCCCGTTATTTTGGATACAGAACATCCTGAGTTTTTCCCTCGTTTAGAGACGTGTTCCGATTACAACCTAAAACTTTCTCTCATTGACCAAAGTCATGCTTCCAAA
>JBFRWL010000112.1:0-4560 GCA_051439565.1 Prochloraceae cyanobacterium | reverse complement strand
TCTGTAACCGCAGCAACTTCTAATCCCTTGCTTTTACACCAATCTACGAACAACTTGAATTGTTGAGAGTAGGTTTTGACCGTATCGTTAGAGGCGCGACCTTTGGCTATTTCCTCATTGAGAATTTGCCCGAACGGACGGGGTAGGGCGAGAAACTTGTTGTCGCTGAGAGCAACGCTGGTCATCAGTTTTAACAAAGTAGGATAATAAATGTTATCCCACATTACTACCAGCCAGGACAAGTATTGAAAAAACGAGAGCCTGGAAGTGTTTGGCTTCTCAGTTAAGTTTTGCTTATCGGTCTTGAGGGGGCTAAACCGCGCTGTAGTATCATTGCCGCCCAAAACTGGGTATAAACTTTCCTTATATAATGAATTTCTTCGCTCGGGGAGTCCTCATCTCTCGTAGACGATACGAGAGTGCCAAGGCGCTGACAAGCGGTCTGGGAGGCTTTTCAAACACCTTCTTATGGGCGAGATGGTGGTACAAATCCCTCTGGATAAAGTTCGATTGATGACAGCTTTCGTCTCTGCTTTTTTCTTTTATTAAAAGCGTCTATATCTTGTTCTTTAGAGAGAAGAAATTTTAGGAAGTCTATGCCTTTGTAATGACATGTCTGACAGATACTCAATAACACAAGATAATTTTCCAGCCCACTTTCTGTAATAATTCCATGATAATTTTCTCTATAATAAGCGAATTGTTTGATAGCATGTTCTGCATTGTTATTATTCCAAGGAATTCCGTCATACTGGATAAATGCAAACAACTTATCACGATTCTTTATCAATCGTAACCGCAAGGCTTGAGCTACGTCGGACGAGGTAAGTCGGTTATCTATAGAATGGAAAAAATCTTCAACTGCTAGAGCATGTCTCATCAGGTACTTCTTCCGAAGACCATGCTCATCAATTGTCGTAACAATTTCTCGAAGCAACACACCGAAGGGTTGGGTAATTGACTTTAGTTCTTCGTCAAACGGATTGTTCAGCAAGTCTTGATTTATATCTCGTATTAGATGAATAAGACATTTTTGTTGTGGGCATTCAATACCGTCATATGCAGCATAGAAATCAGACACGAGGACACCTTTAAAGTCTGCCAGCAACTCATGTAGAAAGCCTCCTTCCCTTGAGGGTCGATATAAATAAACAACTTCTTCAAGATTCGTAAAGACCCAAACATATCCTTTGCGATTTTGCAGTTCTACTTCTGTTTCATCTACATGCAGGAGTTGGCCAGCAATGAGATCTGCTAATAGTCTCTGGTAAGTTATTTCATAGTATCTTGCCATTAATGACTTCAGCATGTGAATTTCATTATAAGCAAGACGTACTCCAAAAAATTCTTCAAGCATCTTCGATAGTACTTGAAGATTTATTTGGTATTCCACATGCTGAAACATAGCCCAGCTTTTGAGGCCATGAAAATGTCTATCTAGCCTTTGATGCTCAATGGGAATAAATTCTTCATTGCATTTAAGACACTTATGTACCGAAGTCCTACACTCTATTACCCTACGCCTGACGCCGGTTGGTGTAAATATGATATCGAAAGCTCGTTTGACTCTCGGTTCTTGAGTTCTAACTGGCTTCTTAATGCCATCGATTACATCTTCGCTTTGGCAAATTGGACATTGTGCAGCAACTATCATGATTCTCTTAGATGCTGGCAGGCTGCGATTGGGAGAAGGAGCTTTAGTGGATTTAGCTTTTTTGATAGCTTTGCTACTGCGTACATAAACTCGCTCTCGTTGATAGTCAAAATATGCCCTCCTATTGATGAATTCAAATTCGGGCTGGGCCAAATTTATCTTCTTCCATTTGTGATAGTCAGACAGCTTTTCAAGATCCTCTACAAAACCAACGGATAGATGCTTTACGTCATCTACAAAAGACTCCTTTTCAGAACTAGTTGTAGCTAAAATTCTCCGGATCGTCTCAGTGACTATTTTCAGTGCTAGACAATCCTCTATATTGTAGGTCAATAGCTTATATTTCCAGCTGTCATCGTAACTGGTTTCCCATTTAGCTCTCCAGACAATACTTTGAAGCCCTGAAGCATCTGATTCAGTCCACGAAAATCCTAAGTATTTGCCTATATCCTTGAGTCCATTCGAATAGGTGGGGAAATAGATATGTGCATAAATTAGGGAAAGAGTATTGACCAACGCATTCAATATTCGCTCAATTAAAGCCTTATCCAGTGAGGCTTTTTTCATTTTCCTGATGAATGCTCGCTCATAACCACCGTAGCAAAATATAATAAATTCTTCTCGTCGCGTAACTTCATTGACAAATTGCTCAAATATTTGGGCCTCTTGCTCTTTACTATCAGCCCAGAAGGAATAACGTTTTTCCGAACCATTTTCTACAATAACCAAACCAATAAGATATACAAAATCTATGTCAGGATCGCTCTCTACATCAAGGTAGATACATACTGGACTATCAGGTACTTGCACAGTTCCGAGGACGTATATCTTTTCATCGCGTATCGCTAATGCTTGGAGAGCATGATAACGGCGTTTCGATTCTTTGGCCGCATTCTTTCTTTTCCGTCGAGGTCTAAATGTATGAGCAAGTTGCGTAACTGTTAAAATCCCTTGACGATTGAAGGATTTGATTTCTTTCTCAGATATTCCTCGAATCAGACTGAGGTTGTCTTCTTGATGAGCTTGTTGGTAACAGTGGTTTTGAAACTCACACATTTGGCAGTGATTGTTGAGGACTAACCTGGGAACTTCCTCACCGACACACATCTTTTTTAGCTCTAACTGGATTTGTTTAACTTTTCGTGAATCTGTATTAAGACGCACGGTAGTCTGCTTACATTCTTTACCATGCCAAACAATCCCAACTACTGGAATTACCGTTTGATATTTGAAGAGAAATGTAGCAACTAATTCTAAAAAAAGTCGTTGCTCCTTACGAATTCGACTTCCTTCATAAAAAAACATCGGTGCATAAAAAGAGTGCTCCTGTCGCTTTGTTGCTACTTTTTCTATTCCATCTAATACAAGGAGAAAATAACCATCTTCAACGGATGTATTGAGAACAAAGGGCGGGTTTTGTTCTAATATCGAAGTTCTAAGAACAACATCGTTTATTATCTGCTCATCAGTAGCTTGTGCATAGATTTTGCTAATCGCATTGCGTTTTACTTCACTTCTCAATTTGATGCGTAAGTTTTCATAATCGGATTTAATACCTGACTGGTCTATTAGTTTGAGATACCCCTTGTATTTACAATGAATATAACTTTCAAGTACATCTTGGGTAACTTTTGCTTTCATTAGTGATTCCGAAAA
The DNA here is from genome assembly GCA_051439565.1 of Prochloraceae cyanobacterium. Classification (GTDB taxonomy): domain Bacteria; phylum Cyanobacteriota; class Cyanobacteriia; order Cyanobacteriales; family JBFRWL01; genus JBFRWL01. Next base: position 1,250 of record JBFRWL010000112.1, on the reverse strand, counting down.
CACTATTCCTGTAAATAGTAAAACAGTAATTACTTGACCTACTTAAATCAGTAATTATTACGTGATTTCATCCATTTCTCTACAGCTTCTCTCAAAATACTATTCATAATACTATTCATCGGATACATAAGAAGTCTTGTTTATACTGGAAATGACCGCTCCGACCCCGATTCCCCTTGACCAGTAGAAAAAAACCAACATAAATATTATGACCAGTCAACTCATTTATCCCCATATAGAGAAAACTAATTCATCTGAGCCAGCGCGGTTACAGTGAATTCCGCGTGTGCGAGTGGCTCAGATCGTCATGGACTACCTGGCTTATGGCTGGTCGGTGGAAGAGATGTGCCGCCAACATCCCTACCTAACTCTCTCGGAAGCTCACTCGGCGATGGCGTATTATTTCGATCACCAAGACGAAATTGAGAGTGAGATTCGTTCGGAATGGTCGCAAGCCGTTACAGATCAAAACCAGTCATCGTCTTCTCCTTTTTTGGCGCGGATGCGTTCCAAAGGACTCTTGTAGATGCCAGTTCCGCTTTACATGGACGTTCACGTCCCCCAAGCCATTACCGACCAACTGCGCCGCCGTGGGGTAGACGTGCTAACCGCTATCGAGGACAATTCCGCCACCTTACCCGATGACGAACTACTCGAACGAGCTCGGATGCTGGGTCGGGTACTCTTTACCCAGGATATTCTTTTTAAGGCTTTAGCAGAAAATTGGCAACGCCAGGGGCGATCGTTTGCCGGGTTAATTTTTGGGCATCAACTGCGAGGAACTATTGGTCAATTTGTCAGAGACTTGGAACTGATTGCTACTGTCTCTGAAACTGACGAATGGCTCAATACAGTCGAACATTTGCCTTTCAGCTGAAAATTAATCAGAGCAATAGTTTTGAGCTAGTTACCCCCCCCAGAAATTTGCTCAAGTGGCGTTCTAGATGATGTTGTGAAAATAAGTTAGCCTAACCACTCCCAACCCTTATTTTTCCGTTCTTGTGGTGGAGCGATTCAATCACTTAAGTAAATCTTATCTTTCTGCTGGCGTTTCTGCCTACGAAGTTATCGGTATTTGAGCCGCTATTCATAACTATTGCTTATCTTCCCTTCGGGGGCCGAAGCTTGGAAATTATTATTTCCGTGGCAGGATAGTTAATTGAAGTGTTACACGAATTTGTGTAACGCTATTAGTCTAACTCACCTTTTAAACTTGGGATAATCGCGTTTAAAACGCGATTAATTTGTAG
>JBFRWL010000111.1:0-5729 GCA_051439565.1 Prochloraceae cyanobacterium | reverse complement strand
CGATGAAGTAGCTGAGAGCATTAGTGCAAAAGTACATGATAATTATCCTAACCTTGGCAGGCTAATACCTTGCTGTGTCCAGTGTCTAGTGTCCAGTTGTTGTCTATCATGTGGTAACTAATAACTGATGAGAGCAACCTGCCAATACATAGTATTGCTCAACAGTAAAGAGGCAAAACTTAAAAAAAGCTTACAGATTTTCTCGCTCAGATTTAGCACAGGTTTTGAAACTTGAAACTGAACCTGTCCAGAAAAATGCTGTTAACATTTGAACAAGATTGTGAAGAGTGAAAAAATGACTTATAGCCCAGGAGATTCCCCAGTTAATTTAGAAACTAGCGTTACCGATATTCTGGACGATATTCTCGATGAATGCGAGCAGGAAAATTGGGAGAATCAAGAAATAATCACTGAAACCACATACATCTGCTGAAGATTATTCTGAATTTACACGGATTCATAGCATCACAGAAGAAGAATTAGAAGACCCTGATATCTGGGAGGTTGTTTGAAAAGTAAATATTTAAATTATTGATAATATTGATAAATAATCCTCACCAAAGAACTGTCAAGAGAAATAGGCATAAATCCTGAATTTTATTAATTAATTAAATCCTTAGATGAAACTCACGACACAGCAGGAACTGCTAGTCCAGCAGGTAGAAATTGCCGATAGGCTCCAAGGCTTCGATGAAAATATGGCTCAGCTCCTCAAACAATGGAATGCCCCCGGCTTAGGTGTAGGAATTGTAATCGGCGACCAACTTGTCTTTGCCAAAGGCTACAGCTATCGGGATCGCGAGAAGAAGCTTCCCTTTACCCCCCAAACACTCTTGCCGATCGGTTCTAATACCAAACTGTTCACCGCCGTTGCTGCAGGAATGCTGGTAGAAGAAGGAAAATTGACATGGGAGCAGCCGCTCCGCGATGCAGTCCCGGCAATTCGCTTTTACAATAATGAGTTGAACAACACCGTCACTTTGCGGGATCTGCTGGCTCATCGGACTGGCATCACTCGCCACGACCTCATTTGGTATAAGTCGGATTTCATCCGCAAGGAGCTGTTTGAGCGGCTGAAGTACCTCAAGCCTCGGGAGCACTTGCGACAAAAGTTCCTCTACAACAATCTCATGTATGCCGCTGCCGGATATGTTATCGAATTACAATCGGGAAAAACATGGGAAGAGTTCGTCTTCGAGCACATCTTAGAACCTCTGGAAATGCGCACGACGGTATATACCATAGCGGAAATGCTCAAGCAGTCTGACTACGGCGTACCGTTTACAGAAAAACGGGAGACGGATGAAATCTACAAAATTCCCTACTATCAGGAGACAGTCGGCGTGGCACCTGCAGGAGCAATCATTTCCAACATCGACGAAATGTCACACTGGCTCATTGCATTGATGAATGAGGGAAAGTATTCTGGCAAGCAGGTGCTGCCGCCGGGCGTACTCAAGGCGACTCTTGAGCCAGCTATTCCGCAGCCGAACGTGCTGGGCGAGACCCAAGGCTGGTGGGAACTGCTTAATCCTGTATACGGGATGGGCCGCTCGACGGCTTCATATCGGGGGCATCTGCTAACCTACCACGGGGGAGCTATTGATGGATTTCATTCCCAGGTATCTTTCCTTCCTCTGGAAAAATTCGGTGCTATTGTCTTTGCGATCGGCGATCATTGTGCTCCGCTTCCCGATCTCGTGACCTATAACTTGTACGAGCGTCTCTTGGGCCTCAGTCAAACACCCTGGAGTGATCGCTGGCTTGACGTTAGGCTCAAAGGCAAGCAGGCGGGCAAAGAGGCGCGCACAAAAGCGGACGCGGAGCGGGTCCTGAATACAGAACCCTCCCATTCTCTAGTCGACTACGTGGGCGAATACGAACACCCAGCCTACGGGATTCTCAAGATCGCAATCAAGGACGGGCAGCTTGAGTTCAACTACCGGAAACTCCAGTTCCCGATGAGTCATTTCCACTATGACCGATTCGACACGCCTGATGACGAGCGGTACGGCAAGTGGTCGGTGAATTTCCTGACCAATCCCCAGGGCGACGTGGACAAAGCGGTGATGTCCCTGGACGAAGCTGAGGTGACGTTCACGCGCCGGGCGAAGACTCTAGACCCGCAACTTCTGACACAGCTGACGGGAACGTACGAAACACCAACCAGCTTCAAGTTCAAGGTTGTTCTAAAGAAAGACGGTTTCCTCTACTTGGTGTTCCCAGGACAGCCTGATGAGAAGCTGATTCCCTATAAGGGTCTTACCTTCCGCCTCCAGCAATTCTCTGACGTGACGTTCGAGTTTGTCGTGGAGAACGGTCAGGTCAAGGCCCTGAAGCAAAGAGATCCCTCAGGCGAATACGTATTCGTACAACGCTAACTCAGCCTACTAAAAATAGGGCTTATCTTTCAACTGATTCCAAGCAATAGGCTTGATTAAAACCTCAGCTGCTTGAGATCAAAAGCGATCCCGTAGGGGTCAGCGAAGCGGTGCGCGTATTGATTCAGACGAACCTGAATCAATCGGCAAAGACAACTAGAGCGCCATCGAACTCCATTCGCTCGATGAGTGAGAGACAAATCTGAGGAAAGTGATCTTGACGAAACTCCTGATATTTTCTCAATCAGCCTTCTGTGCCGTCCTTGAGGGGTTATTTTTCTCAAAAAGCTCGGCTAATTTCTCTGGTGCTAGAGCATTAGTGTAGTGTAGTGTTAACTCTGGAGTTACTAATTCTAAAAGCAGACAATTTTCAATCCAGAATTCAATCACATCAAAAAATCCACGACTACAGCGCAGAACTCGCCATCCCTCACGAGCCGCAATTTCCTCGATTTTTTCTTGAGTGATAGGAATGGAGATAGCTGCATGAGTGGCACTATATGGAGAAGAGGAGTCATTATTTTGATACTGTATCGGCTGCTGCTCTTTTCCAGGAATCATTTCAGTTCCACGAGGATAGACTTCAATCACAGTGCCATATTCATCGCCAGCTAAAGCGACATAGCTGCCTGGATGAGAGGGAAAGGGCGCAATATATTTACTCTCAAAAAGTTCACCGATTACTTTGGCAACATTAAAGGGATTAACGGCAGGAATAGAGAGATGATGAATCATAAATAGAAACCATTCCAGGAGCTAGTTAATTTGGTCATAAATTTATTGACTACCACTATATGATTGTACAATTGAATGGTTTTTCAACTAGCTGGATTGCTCATAGCTATAAAGCAAAAAGAATCCAGGTTCGGTGACGACAAAAAATAGAGGTTAGGTTTCAAGCTTCGCTAATCGAGGGGGCTTTAGCCATATATTGTCAGATAAGCTATGCTTGAGTGCGTTTACTGGTGGCAGTAAAAGTCCAGAAAAGTCATGAAAGTACAAGAGATTATAGAAAAGCTACATCAGCCTATCCCTAATAATCGTCTGAGCCAAAAAACCGTCAAGGGCAACCGAATCGACTATGTGGCTAGGCAAGATTTGTGTGAAATCCTCGACGAACGTTTGGGAATGGGCAGTTGGTCGTGGAAGATCAAAGAGCTCCAGAATTTGGGGAATCGTCTGGTATTAACTGGAGGACTAAGTGTCTATGCTGAAGATGGAAAGATAACCAGGGAATCTATAGCTTCTGTAGAGGTGGAGGGCAATGGTTCTGGTGACCCCTATTTTAAGGCAGAGGAAGTCGCATTAAGTCTTTGTTGTGTCAAGTTCGGTCTGGGAACAGATTTATGGGAAACAGACTCATGAAATTAAAAACCAACACAAACTCCCATAGCTAAAGCGAGCGACGGGGTAAACTTTTGGCACTCAACCTCAAGATTATTAAGGCACTTAGATTTTTGGGGCAACTAATACTGCCAGCTTTGTTCATCAAGAATTCATCTAATTAATTACAATTTTTTAGTTTGAGTCTTCGTTCTCTTACGAAGTAGCTGAAGTTGGTTTCGAGGCGATAACTTTATTTAGCTTAGGAAAAACTACTTCAATTAGGAATAATCCCCACATTCCGGCTATTAGATAAGCTACTATAACGTCACGTCGCTGCGCTCCGAATTCAAAATAAACCATTTTCTTTATTCGCTCATTATTAGCCCCCTCGTGCATAGAGGGGCTTGAAATAAGAAAATTTCTTGATTAATTACATTTTTCTGCGTGAATTTTGGATTCTCAAAAGGGGTCAATTACGTCTCAAAAAGGTCTAAGCTTGCAAACCTTTTCGAGAGCTGATAGTCTTGAATAATTTTGCTTGTTAAGTACTATTACTCAAGTATATTCAACTAGAGAAATGGCTCAATAAAAATAATTAGTCGATTAAGAATTCCTTAAATTATTTAAAGCTTTAAATAATATTTTTTTTTAATTTTTTAGTCCTAACAAAACTGAAATAATCTGGCATAGTAAGAGTAATGAACGTCTTTTAGCTGCGGGGGAATTTCCGGCACCTAAATTCATTTAGGGGGAAATCGAAACTAGAAAATGCTAAATGTTTAATAGAGTGATCTAAGTAGGTGGGCATATTTATTTATAAAATGCCAACGAGTAAATAAATGTAGGCTGAAACGATCTTGCCCAGGTAGCCTTGTAGAGCTAGCTTTTCTATTTAATTATGCCTACCTACTTAGATACCAATTAAAATCCTTGAAATTTCTCGATGACCAAAATGGATATTGAAACCTTAGACAGAACTTTTCTGCTTCTCAAACTTAATTCAACTCGATTATCTTCTATGTTATGGCTGAATTTGATGTCATATCCTGAAATTAGATGGATGTTATCATCAAATGATTTATTGGAAAAAGAACGAGAAACAATAAGGTTTTTAAAGGGAATATTTGCCAATATCTATCAAGTTAATTCTTTGAAAAACCAGTTGAGAACTTGGTTGGAAAAGTATGAACTTTATGAAGTTATTTATCGTTATCACCAAATTATAAGAGAAATATTTTTGAAAACTCTAGAGTCTTATTTGGGAGATGCTTGGACTTCAGAAGTAAAACTAGCCTGGACAGATTTATATAATCTAATTATTAGCTTAAGCCTAGAAATAGAGCAAGAAAAAGCCAATCATACTGCCCTTAATTGTCTTATTAAAAAACTTAAATATCAAGCTATTGCCCAAAAGTTAAACGGGACAATTATTTGAGTCAAACAGGATCGATGAGGGGGTGTCGTAACAGCGAGCGCTGTTGTTGCATGGCACGAGCCGCAACATATAGTGCTGGGGTCGAGGACTGTACGCTTGACATTATCCTCGTTATTTGTCAAACGTAAGCGAGCTCAAATATGACTCTATCTGCAAGCCAACCCTCAGGTAGCTTTTCCTATTTGATCTGGCGAAAGAAACAGAAAAAGGAACAGGAATGAAAAATATATTTGGGCTTTTGTTGTTCATGCGGCTATGTGCGGAAGCTTGACGATTTCAGACTCAGATTTTTTAAACCTGCCATCTGGGGTTTTACGAGCAAAAGACTCAGCTTGTGCGATGACTTCTTCTCGTTCTTGAGTGGGAAGAGATTGAACCCAATTATTCCAATTATCCTCGCTAACAAGATAATCCCCAGGTAGCCATCCAAAAACATCGAAAATTTTATCCATAATTCTCTTGCTAGGAACACTGTCAGGATCGCCACAAAGACGATAAGCGGTATTTTGCCCCACGTCAATAGCCTTCCAAAAAGCGTATGGGGTAATCTTTTGTTCCTTCAGCAATTTTCTGAGAATGTTTTTAAC
>JBFRWL010000110.1:0-6312 GCA_051439565.1 Prochloraceae cyanobacterium | reverse complement strand
GTTCAATGGTAGAAAATCTTAACTCTCGCTTGCGGAATTATTTTTTCTTACGAAAAAGCGTAAACCAGCAGTATCTTGACTTGTTACGTTTTTTCCTCAATCATCGTACATTTATGCATAGTGAATGTAGCGATCGAGTGGGTAAAAGTCCTGCCGAATTATTAACAGGAGAAAAACAGCCCCACTGGTTAAAATTATTAGGATTTGAACAAGGGAGATATCTTCTTCAAATTCAATTGGTCAGTCCGTGTTTGAGAGCATAGCGAACCAACTCAGTACGGCTATTAGTTCCAGTTTTGCTAAACAAGCGACTAACGTACTTTTCTACATTTCTCACGCTAGTTTCTAGTCGTCGGGCAATTTCCTTATTCATTAAGCCTTCTGCGACCAAATCCAAGACGCTTTGCTCTCGGGGTGTCAACTCAATTTTAATTGGCGCAGGAGTAGGAACCAGACTAGATTGCTGTCCTAACATTGCTTTAATTTCTTTAATTTCCTGAACTATTTTTTCCCAATCAGCACTGACACTACTTTGTTCCGAGGTAATCTTGCGCTTGTGGAGGAGATTTTTAACAATTGCTTCTAATTCTTCTGGGTCAAAAGGTTTGGGGAGATAAGCATCGCAACCAGCTTGATAGCCTTGTATGCGATCGGAGGTCATGCCTCTAGCAGTTAAAAATACTACCGGAAGAGTTTTAAAACGAGGATCTTCTCGTAGCTTTTTCAGAAATTGATACCCGTCAACTTCAGGCATCATAATGTCAGAAATAACTAAATCGGGAAGGTCTTTTTGCAATAACTCCCAAGCTTCACTAGCATTACTGGCTACTCGGACAGTAAATTCTTCGCCATCTTCTAAATAAGCTTTGACAGATTCCCGAACTCCAGGTTCGTCATCAACTAGCAACAATTTATCTGGTTTTGACATTTTATCTTTATGGGATCTGAATTTTCCAGTTAGTCAAGGGAAACTGCATCAACATCTACGGTCTCTACCTGAGCCTCTTGAGTTACATTTTTCTCAGTGGGAGAAGCAATATTCTCTTGACGAGATTGGACATACTCGACAAATAACTGCCACATTTGTGTAAACAACATAGTTAAAATTACAACATCGTCAATTTGTCCGACGATGGGAATTAAGTCAGGGAAAATGTCGAGCGGACTGAGAAGATAAAAGAAACTTCCTAAAATAATCCACCAGCGATATTTAGGGTTGCGCAGAGTGTTGCCATACCAGTTGTAGATTGATTGGGGAGATATGTTCATTGCTTCAACTACTAGTTAACTCATTTTTATTGTGACAGATTAGCTCAGACTCTGAGACAAATAACTGTTGAGAATTGGTTGAGAAAACCGAACGATCGCCAACAGTTAGAGTAAATATAATAGAGACCTCCCCCGGTGTAGGAGCAAAAGGTTATGGTGCTAATTGTCCAAAAATACGGCGGTACTTCTGTTGGTTCAGTAGAAAGGATTAAAGCAGTTGCCCAGCGCGTCTGTCAGACAGTCCAAAGCGGCAAGAGTGTAGTAGTAGTGGTTTCTGCGATGGGCAAAACTACCGATACTTTGGTCAATTTAGCTCAAGCTATCTCCTCAAATCCCAGTCGCCGGGAAATGGACATGCTCTTATCTACGGGAGAACAAGTATCTATTGCCCTACTCAGTATGGCACTGCAAGAATTGGGACAGTCAGCTATTTCTCTGACAGGGGCTCAAGTCGGTATTGTTACAGAAGCTCAACACAGTCGCGCCCGAATTTTGCAAATTAAAACTGAACGAATTCAGCGCCATTTAGATCGAGGAGAAATAGTAGTAGTAGCGGGATTTCAAGGTATTAGCAGCAAAGATGAATTAGAAATTACCACCCTAGGGCGGGGTGGTTCGGATACTTCTGCAGTTGCTCTAGCAGTATCTTTAGGGGCAAATTGTTGCGAAATTTATACCGACGTGCCAGGTATTTTAACTACTGACCCCCGCTTGGTCTCAGATGCCCAGTTAATGTCAGAAATTACCTGCGACGAAATGCTAGAGTTAGCTAGTTTGGGAGCAAAGGTACTGCATCCGAGGGCGGTAGAAATTGCCCGCAATTACGGACTGCCACTATTGGTGCGATCGAGTTGGAGTGAAGAACCAGGGACCAGGGTAGTGTCTCCCTTACCCATACCTCGCTCGCTAGACGGTTTAGAGATTACTAAGGCAGTAGACGCAGTAGAATTTGATATCGAGCGGGCAAAGGTAGCTTTGTTGCGAGTCCCCGATCGCCCTGGAGTTGCAGCGCGTCTATTTGGTGAAATTTCCCGTCAACATGTGGACGTAGATTTGATTATTCAATCGATTCACGAAGGCAATACTAACGATATCGCTTTTACTGTACTCAAAGGAGAGTTGAATAAAGCTGAGGCGGTAGCAGAAGCAATTGCCCCGGCGTTGCGAACTCGCCCCGCTGCTGCACCAGAAGAAGCAGAAGTAATGGTAGAAAGACAAATTGCTAAAGTAGCGATCGTCGGTGCGGGGATGATCGGTCGTCCGGGGATTGCTGCCAAGATGTTTAAGACTTTAGCAGAGGCGGAAGTGAATATTGAGATGATTTCCACCTCGGAAGTGCAGGTGAGTTGCGTCATTGAGGCTCAAGAGTGCGATCGGGCAATAACTTCACTGTGTCAAGCTTTTGAGATTAACAGTTCTCCAATACAATTACCCCACCTCGCAGACGAGCCAGTTTCTTCACCCAAGGCACCCTCAGTCAGAGGAGTTGCTCTCGATCGCAATCAAGCCCGTTTAGCTATTTGTCAAGTTCTCGATCGCCCTGGTATGGCGGCGCAAATCTTCGGACTGCTAGCAGAAAAAAATATTAGTGTGGATACGATCATTCAGTCCCAACGCTGTCGGGTAATTGATGGCGTTCCCAGGCGAGATATAGCCTTTACTGTAGCGCAAGGGGATGCAGAAGCAACACGTATGGCTTTAGAGGAGTTAGCACCGACTATTGGTTGTGAAGAGATTCTGCTAGATACAAACATTGCCAAGGTAAGTATAGTTGGGGCTGGGATGGTAGGAAAACCAGGTGTTGCTGCTAGCTTCTTTGCTGCTTTGGCACGAGAGCAAATTAATATTCAGATGATTACTACTTCTGAGATTAAAATTAGCTGCGTAGTTGCCGAAGAAGAAGGAGTGAAAGCGCTGCAGGTAGTTCACGAAGCATTTGGGTTAACCGGAAAGGATGTAGTTGAAGTTCCTGCCTAAGTAAGTCGATCGAATTAATTAGTAAGTAGGGCACTGGGTAGTTTATTCGAGAGTTTGGAAAAAGATAGCGACGAGAAACCCAAGCAGTGTAGAAAAGCCGATAATGGAGCTTCCTTTAAAATAGGCTTCTGGTAGCATCGTTTGTACAATCATCGTCAGTACTGAGCCCAAGGCGATGCCTTCCACCAGAAAAAACACAAATGGTGATACTGCTGCGAAAAAAAAGCTCCCTAATGCTGCTCCTATCCCTGCACCCAGCATCAGTGAAGTCCACATAAATAGAACTTGCCCAAAAGAAAAACCCTGTTCTCTCATGCCAACCGAACTCGATAGCGCCTCTGGATAGTTGGAGATAAACAAGCAAGCGATTAAAGGAAAACTGACTTGCGAGTGAACTAAACTAGAACCGAGCAGTAATGATTCGGGAATGTCGTCAAGCACGAGCCCAAGCCAGATAGCTAGAGGGGCTCCAGGATGTTTGGGCATACTATCTAGCATTTCAGCCGTAGAAGGAATGAGCTTTCCCGCTCCCATAGTTTTGAGTACTTGTCGAGTCCATCTTGCTGCCTTTTGGGGGTCAAAATTCTGTCTGTGTTGTAGGTAGCTCAAAACTTCGCCTTGCTGCAAAAATTGCCTGATAAGTTGTTCTAGTTGAGGGCACTTGGGCAAAACTTGATTGAAATCATACTTGCGCATTACCCAGGTAGTAGTATCAGTGGTAGCTAAGGCAGTAGAAGTATGAGCAGTTCCCGTCAGAAATGCCATCGCACCAAAGGCATCTCCCTCTCTTAAAATCAAGGGCTTTCTGTTTTTGCGTTTCGAGTTGATTAGAGCCACTTCTCCCCGTTCGATGATGTATATTCGCTCGGCTGGCTCGTGTTGATAGAAAAAGAGATGACCTTTGGGGTGTTGCTTACAAAAAATTCGCGACGCGATCGCCTGCACCTCTTCCTGTGGCAGTTGCTGGAAAATGGGAATCCGCCCGATCCGAGTCAAGATCTCGATAAACTCTTGCCTTTTCCGTTCGACTGTAATGGCATCCTGAGGGACGCTCTTGGTTTGAACCTTTTCTATAGCTCGATCGAGCCATTCTTTGATCCGCGCCAGAGGCATCTGGTGTCGCTTCTGCAAATAGATGAAAATTTCCTCGCTTTTGAGAAAGTTTTCTACGGCTTCGACTAGGGTAGGAGAGGACTTGAGAAGTTGGTCAATAGCTCTCTTGGGCAAGAGCCAGATTCTCGTCTCAGCTCTCGACACAGCCACAGTAACATGGGGCGCTCCGGTAAAGAATGCCAGTCGCCCAAAAGCATCATTTTTCGCCAGCTTTCGAACTGGTTTCATCTCTTGTTCTGGATCGAGAAGTTCTACCTCTCCCTGCTCAATAATGTAGAGACCTTCAGAGGGTTCGCGGGAGCGATAGACTGTCGTACCAGTTCCGTATTGGCAACTGACAACGGAACTAGCTAGCTGGCGTACTTCCTGAGGCGAAAGGTTTTGGAAAACGCTTATGCGTCCAATGTGGGAGACGATTTGCTGAAATCGGCGTTGTCTGCGAGTCTTTATATACTGTACGGCGATCGCGTCTTTTCTGAGAAAGCCTCCGTAGTTGTTAATTAGCTGATTCAAACTCAGAAAAATTGCGCATCCAAGCAAGCAGCCAAGGGCTAAAGAGTAGAAATGTTTCTCTTCCAAGGCGGGTAAAACTAGCTCGAAGGTCAAGGCACCTAGTAAGGCTCCCCCACCAAAAGCCATCAAAAAAGCCAAAGACCTATTTTTCGGTTTCCAGAAGGCAGAAGTAAGGGTTCCTAACGGCAGAGAGCAAGCGCTAATAATACCAATTATGAAGGCTTCCAAGGCAAGAGAACTCTGCATCTCGCCCTCCTTAATGTTTTGATTGCCGTTTAATTTTCATTGATCTCAGATTTTGCACCTAACCAAAAACCCTGCTTCTGAAGGCAGAGGCACGATGAGCAGACGGCAGAAGGAGGCAAAAGAGAAAAGGAAATTCTTTTCAATTTATTTAACGTATATCAAGGAAAAAGGCAAAAAGTCAAAGGGAAAAGAGTCTATGAGTAGGAGTCCTTTGACTTCTGACTTCTAACTTCTTTTTGGGCTTTGTTCCTTTTGCCTTGTTTTTTAGCCAGTTTCGGCAGTAGCTTGGACTGTCAGAACTCTTTCACCTGGTCCTTCAGCTAGTTCAGCTTTACTTTCGGCTACGATGTCTTCCCAAGCTTCTCTGGCTTCTGCTAAGATACCTTTGGTCTTTTGATAGCCGATAATCCCAGTTTTTACTACTGTTTTAGCGATCGGTTTGCCAACTTTGGCTAAAGCAGGACCAAGAATAGGTGCCAGAATTACTGCGCCGATGCCAATGCCAAGAGCGGGTAAACCCAAATCTTCAACAAAATCTCCGAGGTCAATTTTGAGAAACATAATACACCTCCATTTAATCGATCGACATCGGTAAGCATTGAACGAAGATAATTGGCGAGGCGATCGAGCTTAAAACTTTGTTCGCTAGGTTCTGGAGCTTACCATCTAAGACTACCTACTACCATTTAACTCAGAGCCTGACCCGATCGGCTCTACCACACTATTCATCTCAAGTTGTACTTCTACTTACCTTAGCCTTAACATGATTTTAAGCCTGAGTTAAGAAAAGGTTAACTCATCTATGCACTTATATTCTACGATCGCGGCGGGATTATGCGCTAAAAAAACAGATAATTGCAACTAAAAAATATAAATTTAAATAAAAAATAAAATTAAAAAAATCATCAAGAAAGGCAGAGGGCAGAAGTAGAAAAGCCCTCTAATAATCCTTATTACTTTAAAATAATGCCTTTAAGAGAAATCCTATTAAGAAATGCTCCTCATGTACGCGCTACGTCATGAGGGGAGTATTCACATCGTTTTTATTTCGTAGTAATGTCAATTCTTAAGTTAGCGCTCGCCTTATGATTCTAGAAATCCTTCTTGTTCTTGACAGTCGGTGCATAAACCAAAAAATTCTAAAGTATGATAGTAAACCTTAAATTCTTGAGATTGAAACCAACGCTCTAATTT
>JBFRWL010000109.1:0-5601 GCA_051439565.1 Prochloraceae cyanobacterium | reverse complement strand
GGAATCATCAGGACACCGAACCAGCCGATGTAGAGGCGGTTGTTGGTGCTGGTGATCCAGCTACAAAACTGTTCCCAAAGGGAAACGCTTTCGCGCTGTTGTAAGGTGGTTGTCATGGTTAGTTATGATTGCTGTTGAGTTAAAAGTTGAAAGAAAAATGTATGATGTAAATCATTATGGGCTCTTTGTTAAATTTTGTAAAGTAATTTAACAAAATTGTTACTTATCTAATTGATAAGTTTGGCTAATCTACAACAGCGAACAGCATTGACCATAAATTTATGTCAGCCTGCCTGGAGATTCGAGGTTGACATCAGTCCCGCAGTAAATGCAAAGGGTTATTAATTTCAGATCTGCGACAACATCGATATGTGAGGAACGAGGGAAAACCTCTGACTTCAGGCACAGGTGAGCTTACAAAGAATTAGATGTATCGGGAGCGACCTCGATACCTTTTCTTCCCGCCAGAGAAGGTGACTCGCCGAGCAAGTCGCTCAGGGATTCGATTTGAAGTCCCATTTGATTACTAGCCTGCTTTAAGGCTTCCTGGAAGCGGCTGACATCTTTCCCATAGCCACACAAAGAAGCGGCACTTTCAATTCCCCTGGAAGCGTTAGCTCTGGCACAGTCAATTAACTCAGCGCCAGTAAGAGGTTGGGGCTCTGTCAATAGTCTTTGCTTGGATTCGCCCCAATAAGCGCTCAGGGTCCAGACAAAACAATTATCCTTTTTTTCCACTGCCCATCGATAAATAGCCGATTTGGGGTTAACCCCAATCTCAATTAGTTTCGCACCCATGTAGTATTTCATCTGGTGTTTGGTCAGCTCCACCTGCGCCCTAGACTTGTTAGAGTCTATAGTCCGGGATATGTGTGCTTGTGTATGTCTTGCCATATTTTTTCTACTGACAGTTGTCTGGAATTATTAAACATCCAGATTACCGCGTCTCCTTGGCTATTATTCTTTAGATAACTACTGAAGGTTTTAAAACATCTAGGAACGAGTCAGCAATTCTAGGTTATGACCATTGGGGTCATAAAAATAGAATCCACGTCCCCCTTTTCTGTGGTTAATCTGTCCCTTGTTTTGGTGCATGGGGTCACTACTATATTCAAGACCTGCCTCTTGTACCCGTGCGAAGATGACATCAAATTCAGAATCACTTACATGGAAAGCATAGTGATGTGACTCAAATTCTTCCCGATCGGCAAAGTCAAGCGTCAGCTTATCATTAATAGGCACAGCGGCGAAGTAACCTACAGGAGACTCAACTTTTAGACCAAAAATACGTGCAAAGAACTCTGCCGATGCTTCCTTGTCCCTTGCAGGCACTATGGTGTGATTTAGAGTAATCGTCATGTCACACCTCTCTATTAGCTAGATTGTGTTTTCTTCGATCTTACCTTGAACCCGAAGGCAGTAATTAATTAGGGTTTGCTGAAAAAGTAATTATTATCGGTGGCGATAGGTGTTAGGGAAATTTTCTTAGCAATTGATGCCAGGATAGATCTTAAATAATTTTCTGGCATGGCAAAGTTTTTGAGACAATAAACGAGAACAAGTCAAATAATAGGGGCAAATTTTTCGTGCGTCGTCTTATCCCAATCATTTTAGGAATATTGATTACCATTACCAGCAGTCTAACCTTGCCTCAACCTACTTGGGCAGCTTCTCCTAGTTTAGGGGTAAAGGATGGCTATTTATTTCCCTGTCCTCAAACTCCTAACTGTGTGGTTAGTCAGAATGCAGATAATACTCATGCGATCGCTCCGATCGAATATCACACCGATCTTGCCACAGCACGAAAAACCTTACTTAAAGTGCTGACCGTTGTTCCTCGTACTGAAGTGATTGAAAGCACAGACAATTACATACGTGCTCAGTCTAAAAGTCGCATCTTCAAATTTATTGACGATCTAGAATTTTATTTCCCCACTGATGATCCAGTCATTCACGTGCGTTCGGCTGCTCGCGTAGGAGAATCAGATTTAGGAGTTAACCGTAGACGTTTAGAGCAAATTCGTCTGGCTATGGACGATCTCAATGTTTAAGTAGGTAGGTCAAATTAATTATCAAATGGTTGGAGGGGGAGAGAGGGGAGTGTGGGGAGTGTGGGAAGTGTGGGGAGAGAAGGGGGAGAATATAGTTTTCTATTTATCTTCGCCTACTCACTTAAGAGACTTGACGCTCAGAAGTTAAATTGAGTTCATTAATAATTGTAAAATTGAGGTCTAAAAGATTGGAATAGTTAATATTACGCCTATAAACTATGCAACAGTGCGTATGTACTGCTGTTTATTATTCAATAAGCCTGTTGCATTCGAGGCAGAATGATTCCACTGCAGTTAACCCTCAAAAACTTTCTTAGCTATCGCGAAACAATTCTAGACTTTCGTGGACTGCATACTGCTTGTATTTGTGGTGCTAATGGTGCGGGAAAATCATCTTTACTAGAAGCTATTACCTGGGTAATTTGGGGAGAATGTCGCGCAGGGACTGAGGATGATGTAATTCATGCAGGGGCAAACAATGCGAGGGTGGATTTTGAATTTATTTGCCATTATCAAACTTATCGCATCATTCGCTCTCGTCCCAGGGGTAAAAGTACGTCTGTAGAATTTCAAGTAAAAACTGAATCTGGTAAATTTCGTTCTTTAACAGCTAAGGGTTTGCGTGCTACCCAACAAAAAATTATCTGTGATTTAAAATTAGATTACGATACCTTTATCAATTCTGCTTATTTACGTCAGGGAAGAGCAGATGAATTCATGCTACGTCGTCCCAACGAGCGCAAGCAAATTTTAGCCGATTTGCTCAAACTAGATCGATACGAAGAGTTAGCAACCCAAGCTAAGGATTTATCGAAAAATTATAAGGGACAAGCAGAACAACTAGAACTTAGTTTGCAACCGCTAAAAGAACGGCTAGCAAACAGAAAAGCGATCGCCGCAGAAAAAACTAATCTAGAAACACAATTAAGACAATTACAACAACTTCAAGAAAGCGATCGAGAACAACTACAAGCTTTACAAGCAAAGGAAAATCAGCGACAAAACTGGCAACAACAGCTTATCTGGCAGCAGACCCAATATCAAAATCTTACCCAAGACTGCGATCGCCTGCTTCAAGAACGTTCTTTACTCAACGCGCAACTTACTGAATTAGAGAAGTTACTGGCTAGAGAAGCAGAAATTAGCGCCGGATATCAACATCTATTGAGTTTACAACAGCAAGAAGAAACCCTCTCAGGAAAATTCCAAGCTTATCAAGATGCTCAACAGCAAAGACAACAACTAGAAAAAGAACTTAATCAACAAAACAACGAACTAAATCTGCAAATTCGCCAAACCCAAACCCGCCTAGAAACTCTAGAACAACAAGAACGAGAAATTCAGCAAGTTCTCAACACTACCTCAGAAGTAGAAGCCGGTTTAGAGAAACTAAATCGCTATCGCCAACGGTTGAGTGAATTAGATCGGCTGCAACATCACGTTTCTCCGCTATTGCAGAGACGCAGTACCCTGCAAACTGAAATAGAAACAGCTAAGGCGCGTCTGACAGCGAGATTGGAACAATTGCACTCCTCAGAAGCACATTTGTCCACACAAATGGAAAGAGTTCCCCAGATGCGACAAGCAGTATTAGAGATCGATGCAGAAATCGGAGATTTAGAGAAAAAGCGAGTTCGTCAAAAGTTTGTTGAGGAAAAAGGTTCAGAAAGAAAGAGTCTTAGAGAGAGATTGCAGGCGAATCAGCGCATTTACGAGCAGCAATGGGAAGAATTGCGGCAAAAGCTACAAATGTTGGAGAAACCGGAAGCTACTTGTCCTTTATGCGAACAGGGACTTGACGAACACTATCGCCACCAAGTGATTGACAAAACTCAAAAACAACAAGAAGAAATTCAAGGGTATATTTGGGTAATTCGCGATCAACTGGCGACTTGCGAGCGAGAACTTCAGATTTTACGACAGGAATACGCTCAACTATCTAAGGAATTAAAGATTTACGATCGACTGCAGCAGGAATTAGGGCAGCTAGAAGCTAAGCTAGAAGCAACAGGGGAGAGTTATAGTCAACTACAAGAAATCAAGGCGAAAACGGAAGAATTAGAGCGATCGCTGACTGTGGGCAAATATGCACGGGAGTTACACTTAGAGTTAAAACAAATCGACGAAGAATTGCAAAGACTCAATTACGACGAACAAACCCACGCTTTAGTTAGGGGAGAGGAAAAACGCTGGCGCTGGGCAGAAATCAAACAAGCTAAACTGGAGGAAAATAAGCGCCGCCAGGCTGCGATAGAAGCTCAAAAACCGAATTTACAAGGTAAAATTGCTAGTTTAAGAACATCAATTGCGCAGCTAGGACAAAATTCACCCATTCAGCGGCAATTGGAACGAGTAGATTGCTATCTTAGCGAACTAGGTTACGAGCGATCGCGCCACAATCAGATAATCGCCTCTGTTCGTCAAGCGCAACCTTGGCAATTACGCCACCAGGAATTGCTCCAAGCGCAGCAACAATACCCCCAGCTACAAGGGAAACTGCAGCAATTAGAAG
Organism: Prochloraceae cyanobacterium; assembly: GCA_051439565.1. Lineage (GTDB taxonomy): Bacteria > Cyanobacteriota > Cyanobacteriia > Cyanobacteriales > JBFRWL01 > JBFRWL01. Next base: position 1,038 of record JBFRWL010000109.1, on the reverse strand, counting down.
CAATGCTGCAGCAACGTCTTTTTGAACAAGAAGTTATTAAAGAGCAACTTGATCGCCTAGTTAAACAGATGGAAGCGATCGCAGACAATCGGGAAGAGATCGAAGTTTTAGAGCAGCAAATTTACAGGAGGCGGCAAAAACTAGATGAATTAATTGCTCAGCAAGGACGCATAGAAGAGCAACTTAAGCAATTAGACAATCTACAAATTCAATATCAAGAGAGTTCTCAACAGTTAAAAGAAATACGCAAACAGCATCTAGTATATAAGGAATTAGCCCAAGCTTTCGGTAAAAATGGCATTCAAGCGTTAATGATTGAAAATGTTTTGCCCCAGTTAGAAGCAGAAACAAATCACATTTTAGCAAGATTGACGGGCAATCAATTTCACGTGCAGTTTCTTACCCAAAAAATCGGACGCAGCAGTCGTTCTAAAAAACAAGCTGGTAAATTAATTGATACCTTAGATATTTTAATTGCTGATGCTAGGGGAACTCGTGCTTATGAAACTTATTCTGGGGGAGAGGCATTTAGAATTAATTTTTCTATTCGTTTAGCATTAGCGCGGTTATTAGCTCAGCGTGCAGGTACCTCTTTACAAATGCTGATTATTGATGAAGGTTTTGGCACTCAAGATCGAGAAGGTTGCGACAGATTAATTGCTGCAATTAATGCTATTGCTGCTGATTTTTGCTGCATTCTAACTGTTACTCATATGCCCCAATTCAAGGAGGCTTTTCAAACTCGTATAGAAGTTTATAAAACCGATCAAGGTTCGCAATTGAGATTATCTAATTAATTGAATTTAGGAAATAATTGATCTCAGGCGCTCGTAAATAATTTTTAAAAAAATAAAATTTAATGATTTTTGCTAGCATTAAAAAACTTGTTTTTAGCAACTCTCAGTAATTGATAAGCGCCTTTTTTATCTAATAGTTGATAATCCTGGGGGTGTAGAGGTATTTTTTTGATGAATTTTGCTTGAAACAGAATCAACAATGAAGAAGAGTGGTTCTGATAATTCTCAGGATTATTTGTAT
>JBFRWL010000108.1:0-5219 GCA_051439565.1 Prochloraceae cyanobacterium | reverse complement strand
GCTTAATTCTCAGCTAGCAAGAGCCTATTACCAAAGAGCTATTATCTTTGGTGAATTAGGTAAATATTCTCAAGCTTATGAAGATTTTCAACAGGCTGCTGCGATCGCAAAGTCTCAAAAAAATACAGATTTATTTAAAAAGGCAAAAAAAGCACAAGCTCAACTTAAAAAACTCAATCAATCGAATCCACTGGCTAGCAGAATCTTTTTTGGCTTAAAAATTCTGTTATTAACATTATTTTTGAGCGCAGCGATCGGTCAAATTACTAGCAATTTTAATTCAACCAATGATAGTGAAATACATCAGAGAGAGCAGGAGTAAGAAGTAAGGTAGAGACGTAGTATGCTACTTCTGTACAGGAGTAAGAAGTAAGGAGTAAAATGCTATTAGCTCTGAGCTGATAGCTTTTAACGAAGTGATTTTAAGAATTAGAGGTAGGTTTCGATGTCAGAATTTCTCGATTTTCTCAAACATAAATATGCCTATGTTGCGATCGGTGAATTTAAACCAGGTAGATTTGCGGAAGCTCAACAACTGTATGAAAAAGCTGTTTCTACTTATACTACAGGTTTTAAAGGTGCATATTTATTGCAAAAACCTGGAACCGATCAAGGAATCGCGATTATTCTCTGGGAAAAAATTGACGATATGCAAGAAAATCAAACTGAAGCTTATCAAAAAATCTTGGAAGAAATGTCTCACTTATTTACCACAGCACCTAATACTTCATTCTATGAATTATGCAGTGAAATAGGTTTCTCTGATTAAGCAATAAAGAAGGAGTAGTTATAACTCATGCAACTCCTTTGAAAATATAGGTGTGAGTTTTTGTGATTTTTAACAGTAGTACTACATGCAGTTTGCCTGGCCAGAATTCATTTGTTAAGAATTTGTCATAATCCTATACGCAGATCGTCGTATTTACTTGTGTGTCAGTCCTTGGCAGACTCATATCAGAGAGTCCATTGAAAGGAGATTGATTATGAGTAGTCAACGAAATTGGCAAAACAACTTAGCACTTGAACAAAATGAAGTTTTTGAAGCTGATCAAAGCTATCGAACAAAAGACGAAGACAATAGAACACTTTTTAACACCGCAACGTTCTCCGAAGATTATAAACTTGCACAGGCTTATTCAAGTGTGCATGTTTTGGAATATCGAGGCGAAGGTGATTTAGAAGTTGAGCCTTTTGGTAGTTATTTTGCCGCTCATTCGGTGGAATTAAGGGCAAGATTTCAAGCTAAAGAACATTCCCGCCCCACTTTTCCACCCGACGAAGCCTATCTCAACACGAGGACTGGACGCCATTATCCACGTGGTGAAGTATTAGTCATTGTTGACCAGGCAATTTATGGTGCGGTAAGTAAAAGTATCCAACAATATGTTCTAGATATTGGTCGAGAGGGATATTGGGCTAGTATCTATTCTGTCAGTGGGGGCGGTTCTAAAGATGTACGAGAGTTTATCAGACAACATCGCCGAGTGGGCGTACTCCTAGTTGGTGCGATTGCAGCTCCCTGGTTTGAGTTAAACAATGATTTCCACAATAAGAAAACCAGTTTCCCCTGCGATCTCTACTACATGGATACCAACGCCACCTGGAGTGATCCAGACGGCAACGGCAAGTTTAATGACGTCACCGGCCATGTCAATCCGGAGATTTGGGTCGGACGTCTCTGGACACCCACAGCTAACGGTAACGACGCTGCAATGATTAACGACTACTTCACCCGAAACCATGATTTTAGACTAGGAAAACTGGGCCATGCTCGGTCTGCTCTGGCTTTTGTCGATGATGACTGGCAAAGTTTCAACGATTGTGCTTTTGACGAACAGTTTCCGTCGTCAGTCATTACTACTTACACCAATCCAGACACTACAGATGCCGATCTGTATAAAGCTGAAGTTAATTCTTTACGGTCTTGGGTGCAATTATGCGCTCACTCCTCGACCCACGGACATGCTCTACATGTCCCCTCAGAGAACAAGAACGAGTACGTTCGAAATACCTATTTCCGTGATACCAACCCTCCGAATGCCCACTTCTACAATCTCTTTTGCTGTGGACCAGGACGTTATACCTCCAGCGACTATTTAGCTGGATGGTATATTTTCGATAAAGCGGGCGGTGGTAAAAATAATGGTTTGACAGCTATTGCCAGTGCCAAATCAGGATCGATGTTGATATTTGAGGATTTCTACCGTCAGCTGGGACGAGGAACTGATATTGGGACGGCTTATTTGCGTTGGTGGCAGGCAAGAGGACCTTCCCATGATTTGAATGAGAAGCGCTGGTTCTATGGGTTGGTGTTGCTTGGCGACCCTACCTTGACCTGGTGGAAAGGTGCCGTACCTACCCTCGAACAACCTCAAAACAACAGTGTTTTTGACCACTGGCCAAGAAAGATGGAACTGCGCTGGGATCCGGTCAACCTTAGCGATGTGAAGTATCACGTTCAAATAGACTATTACACTGGTAATTGGGCTGAGGAGACTGGTCGCGCTTGCTATAATTACCATAATGTTAGTGGTAACACCCTAAACTTCAGTTTCGTAGGTATGCAGCAAGGACGTTGGCGAGTCCGAGCAAAGGTCGGTAGCACCTTCTGTGGATGGTCACCCTGGTCTTATTTCCGCTTCACAGTTTAATGTCTGATGCCCTTGTTCTTATATCACTGGCTTACCCGCAGCGAGAGCAAGGGCAAGAAATTGTGCTAAAGAGTTCCCCCACCTCAATCAAATTTAAACAGGGAGGAAACAGGATGCCTAGTTTAGCTGCGTCGAAAATGATAGGGTTGTTACTCATCTTAGGAGCCACAACCTTTACTTTCTCAAACGATGGCGATGTTTCTGCCATGGCGAAAAGTTCGATTTATTTAGATGCTTTAAATCCACTTTATTCTTATATAAGCTGTGTCGTTGACAGTGCACCAATCACGGTAACAGGAGAATATACTTTTGTACCCAATCCCTGCACTACTAAGCCCTGCTTGCCAGGTTTCATATTTGCTCTTCAAGTAAATGAGACCTATTATTACTTGATGGTAGAGGGTCAGTGGCTTTGGGAAACTCAATCTTGGGATGGGTTTGTCCCTCAAGTTGGTCAGACGGTAAAGGTGTCAGGAGAAATCAGTGAGCAAATAGATACAGCTGGTCAAGTTTTTTATAATTTGGAGGTTATATCTCTCTACCCAATTGATCGATCAGTGCGATCATCTAATCTTTTAGGATTTTTTATCGACAGCGTAATATCAAATTCTTTTAAATATGCTATCAATATAATATGCGATCGCTAAGAATAAAAAGCCACTATACATTCATTACTTATATCTATGCTGATACCAACGCCAAGAGTCTTCAATGATGACGTTTAAATCTTTTTCCTGGGGCTGCCAGTTCAACACTTGAAGAGCTTTGGTAGAATCACCCACTAAAATAGGCGGGTCTCCGATTCGTCTTTGTGTCTCAACAACCGGAAAATTTTTACCAATAACAGTTTTAGCTGCTTGGATGACTTGCCGTACCGAAAAACCATTGCCGTTGCTGAGATTAAATACATCTGTGGCACCACCTTTGAGTAAATACTCAAGTCCGAGAACGTGCGCCTGCGCTAGATCGAGAACGTGCAAATAGTCGCGAACTCCCGTACCATCAGGGGTATCATAATCTGTGCCGTAAATATAAACGCGATCGCGCTTATTCATCGCTGCCATCAACACTAGAGGAATTAAATGAGTTTCAGGGTTACGATCTTCTCCCAATCTAGCTTGTTTGTCAGCACCTGCTGCATTAAAGTAGCGGAAACAAACTGAGCGCAGTTGATGGGCGCGAGCGAAATCTAAAAGAAATTGTTCTCCCATTAGTTTACTCATGCCATAGGGATTAATGGGATTTTGGGGATGATCCTCTCTCAGAGGAAGGCTTTGAGGCCAACCGTAGGTAGCGCAAGTTGAAGAGAAAACGAAGTTCATGACTCCGGCTGAGATAGCAGCTTCTAAAAGGTTTAGAGTGGCTACTACATTATTACGGTAGTATTTGGCTGGCTGTTCAACTGATTCTCTAACATAGGTGTAAGCCGCAAAATGAATAATGGCACCAATTTTGTAAGTGGCAAAAATTTGTTGGAGCAAATCGCGATCGCCGACATCACCACAAATAAATTCGACTTTGAGTATGTCTTCGACAAAGTCACGATGACCGAAGACCAAATTATCCAGCACCAAAACTGAATATCCTGCTTGTTGTAGAGCCATGACTGTGTGAGAACCTATGTAACCAGCACCACCAGTAACTAGAACGAGAGCATCATTCATTATTTATAGTCTCCTCTGGGTTTCACACAATGCAATCGGCACGAACGCCATTGTAATACCAGTCAAGAGCTTGAAGAGCGAAGATCGAAGCCCAAGAGTTAACGTCCTTGCTGCCCGCATGGTAGTAAAGTCCACCTTCGGAAGACTGACATCTAGCTAAAAAGTTCAAACCCCGTTCAATATTCTTGGAATAGGCTTGGCGATCAACAGCCAGCCAGATACGGATTGCTTGGGCAGTGGCATCGGTCACTTTTAGTTGTTGTTTGTTGGCTGAGTTGTACCAATTATAAAGACTGCCATCGTCATTCTGCCAAGTTTGTAATTGCTCGACTCCCGCTTTTAAGATGGATGCTACGTTTGTGTATGTGTACCCTCTTGCCTGAAGGTGAAGCAATCCTTCTAAAGCATAACAATGGGCGTGACAGTAAACAGCATCGTTGTCAGAAAAAATCCGAAAATAACCGTTGTTAAAACACTTAGCTACTACTTCCTCGGCAATTTCTAGTCCCAACTCTAAATAAGTAGTATCACCTGTTTCTTGAGTCAAAGCATCAAGGGCAATTACCGTTTTGAGCATACTAGCCCCAAAAACCTTAGACCAATGAGACTCAACTAGGGATGGTTTTAGATCTTGATCGAGGAGAATCAAACGATGTCTGAGCAGTTCTGTGACAAAAGTTGCCATACGCAACAAACTTCCCTCGCTAACTTTTTGATTCAAATATTTTTTGTAATTTAAAAGCCCGTTAATCGCTATACAACTGTCAAAAACATAAATTTTGCCCTGTTTGCCTAGTCCACCAGAGACAGGAACGAGACTTTGTAACTTTTGAGCAACTGCATGAGTTCGCTGTCTCAATACAGGTTCGGAAGTGGCAGCACAGAGTCTGTCTCTTATACACAT
>JBFRWL010000107.1:0-3196 GCA_051439565.1 Prochloraceae cyanobacterium | reverse complement strand
CTGCATAAAGATTAGAATATCTGCAAAAACAATTCCTGATAGTGCAGTTAGCAAGCGCATCTTATCGTGCTTGAGTTGTAGCCAACCCAAAGGAGTTCTATTTTTTAGGACTTTGAATATCATTGTTGTTATACCAATTTCCAACAAGTCGGTTGGATATGCTGAGTAAACCTCAGCATCCCCCAACTTCAAAATGATTGCTACACATCAATCTCCTTGTCTGGAGCGTCTGGAGCGTCGATCTTGCGTGACGCGAGATTAAATGAAAACGAAATTAGGACGAACAGCAGTTCGCCCCTACAGGGTAATTTTGACGTTGACTAAGAGATTAGTTAACCCCTCTACTTTCTGACTCGACTCTCGATCCAACCTGACTCTCACCTCTACCACTTTGGCATCGATGTTAGCTGCGGGGTCTGCATTGATTACTTCTTGTCGCTGTATTTCTAAGCCAATGTGTTCTACCGTGCCGTGTAATTCTTCTGAGAGTGCATTGCTGGTAACAGTGACTTGCTGTCCCACCTGAACTTTGCCGATATCGCTTTCATAGATTTCCGCAACTGCATACATTTGACTGGTTTGCCCAATCCTGGCAATGCCATCGCTAGATACTACTTCCCCAGGTCGAGTTAAAATGTCCAAAATCTGACCAGCTTGGGGTGCTTTAATATAAGCCTGGTCGAGTTCTGCTTGTGCTGTTGCTACTGCCGCCTGAGCTTCTCTAACTTCAGCTGCGGTTACCTCAACATCCACTGGGCGGACTTCGGCAATACGTTCTAATGTGGCTTTAGCTTCTTGAATTTGTTCTTTTGTCGCTGTAGAAATTCTGGTTAGATTCGCTTTTGCTTCTTCTAGTTGCCTTTGAGCAGTTTCCCAAGTAAGTTGCTTGCTATCTCTTTCTGAAGCGGAAAATGCTCCCTCTGCATACAGCTTTTGATAGCGTTGGTACTCTACTTGGGCATTTTTGAGTTCAGCTTTTAATCTAGCTACTGTCGCCTCTTGCGCTGCTATGTTGTTGCTAAGTTCGGTTTCGATGCGAGCGATCGCTGCTTTTTGAGCCTCAATTTCTCCTGTTTTTGCTCCTGCTTTCACTTGAGCGAGATTCGCCTGGGCAACTCTTACTCGCTCCTCAGCTTGTTTTAAAGCAGCTTCAGCGCGATCGCGACTATCTAAAATGGCAATTATTTGACCTTTGGCTACGCGTACGCCTTCAACCACTAGCAATTCCTCCACTCGCTCAGTGGAAGAGGGGGCAGAAACTTGTATTACCTCACCACTAGGTTCTAACCTTCCTAAAGCCGTTACCGTCTTTATTTCTGGTACGTCTGGGACTGGATTTGATTCCAAGACCGCTTGAGAGAATTGCCGGAGACTGTAAGCAGTAATTCCCCCCATTGCAAGTATTACGGTAATAAAGATCGCACCTAAAGGACGGACAAAGGGCTTGGAAGATTTAGTGGGTGTTTGCATCAGTAGATCTCTCTTTGTTTAATTTGAAAATAACCAGTGTGAATTCGTTCGAGCAAGAAAAGCCCAGTGTGTCAGCTTCGCTCGATCTCCCTCAAAAACCAAAGAGAAAGTCGAGTAGGAAAAAGTAATCTGTGGGAAAATACTCACGCTTATTTATTGAGTCAATTCGAGCCACTGTTTGATTTCTGCTTCGGAAACGAGAACTTTTGATACGCCAGAGAGAGGATAGTAAGCGTACCAGTAGATGTTGTTATCGCGCGCGCGACCTTGGCGAATTTTGGGTCGATATCCATTCAGCGCTATCCGAATTATGAGTCGGCCGAAGGCGAGCACGCGAGCTAGGGTGCGCTCAAAGACAGTTAGTAATTCCCAAAAGCGTACGCTCTTTGATTGGGTTTGATATGATACACCACGATCGGTTAACTTCATGATATTTCTCCTTGAGATGTCGATTTCTTTGATTATTAGTATGGGTGAAATCTTGGGCAGAAAAAATACCCTAAAGTTCAGAAAAGTTCAGGATTAGAATTAAGAAAAATTCAGTAATCTAACAATCCGATCGAATTGATAGTTTTCTGCTTTGGATGGGGTTAATTGGCTCATCCAATCAGCATCTCAGATTTTGATAGCTGGCGATCGTTTATCAAAATGGTCAAACACGAGTTGTCGCGAAGACTTGACTAACTAACAGCTACAGTCTGTAGAGACTTTCGAGATTCGCGCTGCTCCGTAAGCACCATCTCAACTCCTGTGGCTGGTCCAAGGGTAAAACCGCGAAACTTCGCTCCCACTGGTTTGCGTTCCGTCACAGCTAATTCATAACGTGACATAATCGTTGCTAGTACTAGTTTCATTTCCAAGATCGACATAGCTTCACCGATACAGCGACGGAGACCACCGCCAAAAGGCAGAAATTCGTAGGGAGAGTATTGCTTTTCTAGAAAGCGCTCTGGTTTAAACTCTTTATTTTGGGGATAGATATCTTCACGGTGATGAATCAGATAGGTGCAAGCAATTACCCTCGTACCAGGTTCTAATTGATGTCCTAAAATTTCCACAGGTTCTTTGACTACCCGAGGGAAAATAATCAGTCCGGGATGGTAGTAACGCAAGCTTTCATTACAGACAGCAGTCAAGTAAGGTAGTTTGAAAATCTTCATAGCTTCGGCATTGCTATCTAAGCTATCTAATTCTTGGCGCAGTTTTACTCCCACTTCTGGTTTGTAATGAGACCAATACAATGCCCAAGTCATACCTGCTACGGTAGTTTCGTGTCCCCCCAGTAACATAGTGATCAGTTCATCACGTAACTCCACATCGGTCATGGATTGACCTGCTTCATCCTTGGCTTCAATCAATAAGGACAGGATATCCGTGCGTTCTGGATCCGAATGGGCGCGACGGGAGGCAATTTCCGCATATAGTAATCGATCCACTTGCTGACGAACTCGTAAAAACTTACCCCAGGGACTCCAAGCACCCAAATCTTTTTGTAAGAAGGGGAAAAATACGAGGGTCGAGATAACGGGTGAAGCTAACAGATCCAGTAATTTTGGCAATAGATGCCGCAGTTGTTCGTATCGCTCTCCTGAGTGCAAGCCAAACACGACTTTGAGCATGACTTTCAGGGAAATATTTTCCATGAGAGCGTGAGCGGAGAAAGACTGATGAAGAGGCTGCTGACTCACAGTTTCTGCCGTCACATCGCAGATGAGTTGACCATAGG
>JBFRWL010000106.1:0-2859 GCA_051439565.1 Prochloraceae cyanobacterium | reverse complement strand
GTCAGTTTGTCGGCGTTTGCTAAATAATCCTAATTCTACAAGTTCCTGTACGTGCTGATTAGCCCCACTACCTCGCAGTTCAATTAACTCAGTTTGGAGGATAGGATTTTTTAGGGAGATCGCCGCTAAAGTCCTTAATTTTCCAGTGCTTAATTCTGCTGGAACTAGATTTTCTAATAAATTTTGCCAACATGAACGTAACTGGAGGCTGTAGCCGATCGGCATTTCTACCACTTCTAGCGCACTATCCCGATGAGCGTAGTCTGCCATTAGTTCAATGATAGCTTCTTCTGCGGCTTGGCGATCGCAGCCAGCTAAATCAGCAATTTCCCCCAATGAAAGAGGTTGACCTTTGAGATAGAGAATCGCTTCAACTTTAGTTGCTAATCTCAACTCCTGCGCTCCCTTCTCACTTAACAACATTAAGTTTAAGTTAAATCTAGTTCTCGTCGCGATCTAGCATAAGCCTTAGCAACACCTCGATCGCTTTGATTAATTTCCTCTAAGCTTTTCCAACCAGCTTGCCATAAAGACCTATCTTTAAGCTGTTGAGCATTGATCCAGAAACGCACTTTAGCATCACAAGAAGCAACCATTTCCGCAAACACCCATTTTCCCCGATCTTGACGGTTGACTACTTGAAAGTGTCGCCAGCCCCAAGTATTTTGTTTGGCTGTCCATTTTGAACCGAGCAAGTAAGGAAATTTTCGTTTTTGAGCACTCATTTGCTATCGTAGTGGTTTTAAAAAACATTTAAAACTCTAATAAGTTTAATTTTAAATAATAATAGGTTAATTTTTATTGAGCCGTTTGCTTATCGAAGATGATAACCTAATCTCAAGAGCAATTCCTCTGATTCTCAGATAAAAATCCTCAAATTCTCGACTAATATGCATCTTAGGGGAATTTTACTTTTAAACCATAAGCTGTTAATCGGATCGGATTTGAGGGAACTATACAGATGTGATGTCTAAGACTTATCAGTCAATCACTGACATTGTCAACATTATTCTGATTTATCTATAAAGATGAAAATTTATTCTATGTTTTGTCGAGACTTAAGCTACAAGAGCGGAAGAATTACTACTATTGTTGTATTTTTCCTCCTCCTGGGTACTATTTCTACCCAGCGAGCAGTTGCTAGACAAACAGATACAGCCACAGATGCATCAGTTTCACTTTCTAAGAGCTATTTACCAGGGGACACAGCCTACACTCTGGGTCCAGGCGATCGCATCCGCGTCGATATCTTTCAGGTAGACAAATACAGCGACGAATATTTAGTTTTAATTGACGGTACAGTTAGTTTGCCTTTAATTGGCAGACTCAACGTTCAAGGACTCACCCTATCTGAAATGGCTAAGCTAATCGGTGAACAATACGCGCCTTATCTCAAGCGTCCCCTAGTTACAGTGACTTTGCTTACTCCTCGTCCGATGAAAATAGCCATTGCTGGAGAGATCAATCGCCCCGGCTCTTATGAAATCAAATTGGACAAAGATGGTCAATTTCCCTCAGTTACCGATATTATCCAGCAAGCTGGGGGCATAACTACCGTTGCAGACGTTCGCCAGGTTCAAATTAGACGATATTACCGAGGAAGGCAACAAGTATTTACTGCTAATTTGTGGGAGTTATTCCAAAAAGGCAATCTAAATGAGGATATAAACTTGCGAGATGGAGACTCAGTTTTCATCCCAACAGCAGACAAGATCGATCCTAACGAAACCCGTCAACTAGCTGACGCTAACTTTGGCATCCAGGTAAGTCAGCCAATTACTGTTGCTGTGGTTGGAGAAGTTTATCGTCCAGGTTCCTACAAAATTGCACCGCAAGAGAGAAGCAGAAATATTGTTAGTAGCGAGAATTTTAGCCCACAACCACCTAGGCTGACCCAAGCGATCAAACAAGCTGGAGGAATCAAGCTGTTAGCCGATATTCGCAACGTCGAAATTCGTCGCTTCATGCGCAATGGTTCTCAACAGAAAATTGATGTAGATTTGTGGGAACTCCTCCAGACAGGAAATATCAATGACGACCTGATTTTGCAGGAGGGAGATACTGTATTTATTCCCACAGCTAAAGAGCTTAATCCAACTGAATCGGAATCCTTAGCTCTAGCTAGCTTTGCTCCGGATCAAATTAATGTAAATGTGGTTGGAGAGGTGATGCAGCCTGGTGTAGTGAAAGTAGCTCCCAATACCCCTTTAAATCAAGCGCTATTAGCAGCAGGAAACTTTAACCCAGTACGTGCCAATCGTGCTTCAGTGGATTTAATTCGCCTCAATCCCAATGGTACAGTGACCAAACGCTCGATCGAGGTAGATTTTGCTAACGATCTCAATTCGGCGGATAATCCTGCTATGCGCAACAATGACGTGATTGTCGTTAGGCGTTCGGCTTTGACAGTCGTAACAGATGGCGTATCTAAAGTCCTTAGTCCTTTCTTAACTCCCTTTAACTCGATTTTTAATGTTTTTAGGTAATCTGACAGCTGATTCTTCTGTTGACTAGGGTAAAATTAGCTCATAATTATATAGTTGGATGGTTCCTCAACCTTGAATGAACTAAAGGAACAACTTTAGAGGAGTGATCATGGAAGAACCGCGCAATTATCAATTTGTCTCGCTCAATGGCAATGGCAATGGTCATGGCAATGGCAATGGCAATGGCAATGGTTATCAAGTATACTCATTGCCCGTTATCAATCAGAATCATAGTGTCGAAGAAGATGAAGAAATTATAGACTTGCATCAGCTGTGGAGTGTGGTCAAACATCGGCTACGCTTGATAGTTAAAGTATCTCTTGGTGTCACTGCTTTTGCCGGTCTTTGGATTTTAACTCAACCACCAAAGTAT
>JBFRWL010000105.1:0-3845 GCA_051439565.1 Prochloraceae cyanobacterium | reverse complement strand
GTACAAAGATTGTGACGAGTAATTTGATGAAATTTGCGTCCCCGATGCAGCAATCGCATGATGTAGAAGCGAGGGATTCCCTTACTTAGGTCTAGTTGAGCATCCAAATAATCGTAGGCTTTCCCATCTTCGGAAGCTGTAATTAATTGTCCGTAGGGTTTAAAGTTATCAGAATTAATTAGTTGAGCAGTCAGGGCTTGGAGAGTCATAAAATTTGCAGGATATTTGAGGAAAATAATATCGCAGTCCTAGATAAAAATTCGCAGGATTTTATTCCAATTTAATATAATAAGCTATTTTAGTCTTTATCCTAAAAAGTACAATTGCAATTATTGAACATAATGCAGAGGAATAAAATGGCTCGACAACGTTGGACTTCCAGAACGGTTTTTATTCTGGCGGCTGTAGGTTCGGCTGTCGGATTGGGGAATTTGTGGCGTTTTCCCTATTTAGCAGGAAAATATGGCGGGGGTGCTTTTCTGGTTCCCTATTTGATTGCTCTAGTTCTGATCGGCGTACCTTTATTAATGCTAGAGTTGGCAGTTGGTCAAAAAATGCAGCGGGGAGCGATCGCGTCTTACCAGAAATTACATCCTAGTTTTATCGGTCTAGGGATGTTAGCTTTAATCTCTTCATTTATTATTGTTTCCTATTATGCCGTGGTGATGGCATGGTCTTTAATTTACCTCTTGGCCTCTTTGGGCGTGCCCTGGTCGGGTGATGCTGAGGGCTATTTTTTTCAGGAAGTTCTGCAACTTAGCGAGAATGTCCATAGCTTAGGAGGAATTAATTGGTCTGTTTTGCTGGCCTTAGTGTTCATCTGGATCTTGGTTTATTTTTGTATCTGGCAAGGCACTAAAAGTGTCGGTCAAGTAGTTCGTTACACTGTTCCTCTGCCAGTGATTTTATTAGGCGCACTATTATTACGAGCTGTGACTCTTCCTGGGTTTCTCGATGGCTGGGCAATGTATCTCACTCCCGATTGGGATGCTTTGCTTAATCCTGAAGTTTGGACGGCAGCCTTTTCCCAGATCTTTTATACTCTATCCCTAGCCTTTGGCATTATGATTACCTACGGTAGTTATAAGAAGCTTGATGATGATATTGCCCAAGATACTTGGCTTACAGCTTTATTGAATAGTGGCACTAGTCTGTTTGCTGGTTTGGTCGTTTTTGGGATCTTGGGTTATATGGCGAGACAAACTGGCATTCCCTTAACTGAGTTAGCGGCTTCAGGTCCTGGTTTGGCCTTTGTAGTTTTCCCCGAAGCTCTTAGTTTAATGCCCTGGTCGGGAATATTTAGTTTCCTCTTTTTTTTGATGCTGCTGTTATTGGGAATTGACAGTGCTTTTTCCTTAGCAGAAGCTGTCAATGCAGCTTTTGTCGATCGCCATCAGCAATTACCCATTGCCCAGATCTCGATGCTCGTTTGCTCTGGGGCTGCGATCGCAGGAATTATTTATACGACCAGAGCTGGGCTGTACTTTTTAGATATCGTAGATCATTTTGTGACCAGCTATAACTTACTCTTGGTGGGAATTTGTCAGTCAATTTTGGTGGGCTGGATCTATGGCGCAGAAAAAATGCGTCGCTATATTAACCAAGTCAGCGATTGGCGAGTAGGGAAATGGTGGAATATTGCAGTTAAATATATTATTCCGCTAGTCTTAGTTACTTTGCTGAGCGCTCAATTCTCCCAAGATTTGCGAATTCCCTATGAAGGTTATCCCACTTGGGCTTTAGGTATTGGCTGGACACTGACAATTGTTCCCTCATTAGGGTTTTGCTGGTTGTTAATCAAGCCGTATCATGCCAATTAACAATTGTCTTAACCAAAAAAGCGATCGCATAAAGTGAAAAAAAGCTCTTATTTTTCAGTTATGGCGATCGCATTTACCCAATCTCTATGAAGCTTAATTTGATTCAACCTGCGGTAGAGCTTGAGTAGTTTCCCCATTCTGCTGAATTTGTTTAGCAATGGCTTCAGGAAGATGCTGATCGAGTCTAACCTCCTGTTGCGGTGCTGCTAACTCAATGTTTGAATCCTTAATGCGTTTTTGCAACTCTTTCAATAAGTCAAGATAGACTCCCCAATAATCCTCTGTTTTCGACCATGCCGTGAGATTTACCCAGATATAATAATCATAATGACCATTCCAGGGGAACAAACTAGCTTGAGGAGTGTCTAAAACTTTAGGATGAGCGGAAGTGATTTCCATCCACATATCGTAAACTTTATCAAGATCTTGTTCAAACTTGACATGAATTGCCAACCCAAGCTTTCGGATATCTGCATGAGTGTAATTGATAATGTCACCGCCCCAAACTGTGTTATTGGGCAAGGTAATGATATTACCGCCAAAGTCCTTAATTTTAGTACTAGCCAGGGAAATCGAATCTACGTAAGCCCAGTAGCCTGCCACCTTCACTTCGTCACCTACGTCAAATGGTTTGTTGATTAATAACATCAATCCACTAGCAAAATTCCCCAAATTACTCTGTAAAGCAAAGGCTAAGACGAAACTGGCACCTCCGACTACAGCAAGAATCGGACCCAAATCTACGCCCAAAGCTGCCAATGCGATTAAAGCACCTAAGACCAAAACCCCACGCTTAACGATCATCACGATAAAGCCACGAAATAGGATCGAGATCCCGCTAACTCGCCCCAGAAGGTTATCGGTAAGCTTGCCCAGACGAGGAGACACGATCAAGGTAATTACCAGAATACCGCCTAATTTCGCCAAACCGATCGCGATATCAATAGCTAAGCTGATACCTCCTTCCTCTGAGGTAAACCAACTGACTAATTGCACTCCTAGCCCACTACTATCGGTGACGTATTTTTCCAGACCACTAATCGCGTCGATATACTTGCGATAGGAAGTGGTATCCCCGCCTTTGGCCTCTAGTTCATCGAGCACAATGTTAAAGCGAGCAACCAGGGCAATTTCTTCTGATTTTAAATTAGAGCCTTGATTAGTGGATGATTCGGTTGTTTCCGCTGCTCCTTCTTTGACAGCTTCTTTCTGACTCTCAAGGGCAATTTCCGCATCACTTATTTGCTGAACTTTGTTCTGCAAGAGCAATAGCCAAGCTGCTGCCTCATTCTCTAATTGTTCTAGGGTCAGAGGTTTAACCAAAAGGGTTAAGGTTTTGAGGGGAATTTTGGGATCTTTGGTTGTTTTCGCCCCTTCTGGACTTGCTTCCTCAGCAATGGTCGCTTCAATGGGAGTTTCTTCTACTGCTGCTTCCTGGGCAGCAATTGGAACTGCGCAAGAGATAAATACAGATACTAAGCTAGTAGCAGCAAAAGCGGTAATTCGGAAAAGCTTAGATTTCTTAAGCTTGGGATTTGTTTTCATTTTTAAAGTCCACTTTTTATATAACTACTAAATTTGCTTTCGCTGACTAGACGAAAATAAGCAAATTATAGAAGATTTTATACTACAGGAAAAGTAATTTCAGAAAGTATTAATTATAGGAGTCCCTGAACTATTACCTATAATTATTCATTGATGAAAACGTTGCTAAGAAATAATTCCGAGCAACGTCTTAATTTTTGGTCAGTCTCTTGTGAATTGTGTTGCGAGGAGCAAGAATAATAGAGAAGATTGTCAGATACTAAACAAATTACGAATCTTTTACTCTTCTTCTTCTTCGCCACCAATTTGTTTGAGATGAATATGTTTCCTTCCTAAGGTGATTTCAAACTCATCTCCTGGTTTAAGACCCATTTTTTTGGTGTAAGCAGAACCAATAAGTAAGTTATGGTTAGACTGTACGCTAATACGATAACTAGCGGAGCGACCTCCACGACCTTGACCATTAGAAGTGCTATCTAA
>JBFRWL010000104.1:0-6448 GCA_051439565.1 Prochloraceae cyanobacterium | reverse complement strand
AATCAAATCGGCAGTTTAACCGAAACTGTCAGAGCAGTGCGCATGGCTCAAAAAGCTGGTTGGAGTGCTATGGTTTCCCATCGCAGTGGCGAAACAGTAGATAGTTTTATCGCTGATATGAGCGTAGCGCTGCAAGTCCTGCATATGAAAACAGGGGCTCCATGTCGCGGTGAGCGAGTGGAAAAATACAATCAATTTATGCGTATTGAGGAAGCCTTAGGTAAAGCAGCTCGTTATGCTGGCAAGGATGCTTTTGCTCGACCCATTCGGTATTAAAGAGGAAGAGAGGGAGGCAAAGGGAGAGCTACCTATTACTTATTACTTATTACTTTCTAATAACTCATGACCCTAAAAATATATTTTCTAAGACATGGAGAAACGACTGCCAGTCGGACAGGTGGTTATTGCGGAATTCTAGATGTTGGCTTAACGCCAGAGGGTATCCAGATGGCAGAAGATTTTGCTACTGCCTATAAATCGGTTCCCTGGACAGCAATTTTCTGTAGTCCTTTGTGGCGAACTATAGAAACAGCTAAACCTTTGTGCAATCTAATCGGAATGGATATGCAACTGCGGGAGGGACTAAAAGAGATTGCCTATGGTAAGTGGGAAGGAAAAACGACCGCAGAGGTCAATCAAGAGTTTCACGATGAATATGTGCGCTGGTTAGCAGATCCTGGTTGGAATTCTCCTACTGGTGGGGAAAAAGGGATTGATATTTCTCGTCGCAGCAACGCTGTGTTAGAAGAAATCGAGCAAACATATCACGAAGGAAATGTTTTGGTAGTTTCCCACAAAGCAACTATTCGGATTATGCTCTGCTCTCTTCTCGGTATTGATGTCGGTCGTTATCGAGATCGCATCTTAATGCCTGTGGCTTCTGTGAGCATTGTCGAATTTACCGAAAGAGGACCACTACTAAGAGCTTTAGGCGATCGCTATCATCTCTCTGAATCCCTACGCAACTTACCTGGCACTTAAAAAATACTAATTTACGTTTTATAAAAAAAATTAGAGCAAGATGAGTACACAAACACTTACAAAAACACTTTGGCAACGGTATCAAGATTGGATTTACTACCATGAGGGTTTAGAATTGTACCTCGATGTCAGTCGCATGAGGTTTGATGAGGAGTTATTGACAACATTAAAACCTAAATTTGACAAAGCTTTTGCCGATATGGAAGCTTTAGAAGGTGGTGCGATCGCGAATAGAGATGAAAATCGTATGGTAGGGCATTACTGGCTGCGAGCACCAGAACTAGCTCCCACCAAAGAGATACAAGAAGCAATTACTAACGATATAGAGCATATTGAGACTGCTGTTAAAAAGGTTCACGACGGATCGATTCATCCCCCCGAAGCTCCAAAATTTACTGATGTTCTAGCTGTGGGAATTGGAGGATCGGCATTAGGTCCTCAATTTATCTCAGAAGCTCTAGCGCCTGATTTTCCCCCACTGCAAATTCATTTTATCGATAACACCGATCCTGCGGGTATTAAACGAGTGCTCAATAGACTACAAGAGCGCCTGAAAAGCACTTTGATTATTGATACTAGTAAATCCGGGGGAACTCCTGAACCTCGCAACGGGATGTTAGAAGTCAAAAAAGTCTATGAAAACCTAGGCTTAAACTTCGCTCAACATGCTGTAGCCGTTACTATGGAGGGCAGCAAAATGGACGAATTAGCCAGAGCCGAAGGCTGGTTAGGAGAATTTCCCATGTATGACTGGGTAGGAGGAAGAACTTCTCTCATGTCAGCCGTTGGCTTACTTCCTGCTGCTTTGCAGGGTATTGATATTCGTGCTTTACTAGCGGGTGCAAAAGAAATGGATCGAGCGACTCGAATTCCTGAGATTAAAAATAATCCCGCAGCTTTATTAGCATTCTGCTGGTATTACGCTGGTAAGGGCAAGGGAGAAAAAGACATGGTGATGCTTCCTTATAAAGATAGTCTGCTCCTGTTCAGTCGCTACCTCCAGCAGCTCATTATGGAGTCGATAGGCAAAGAAAAAGATCTCGACGGTAATGTGGTAAATCAGGGAATTGCGGTTTACGGCAATAAAGGCTCAACGGATCAACATGCCTATGTGCAACAGTTAAGAGAAGGCGTGCCCAATTTCTTCGCTACATTTATTGAAGTTTTAGAAGATATTCCTGAACCTGCGGTGGAAGTTGAGCCAGGAATTACTTCTGGTGATTATCTATCAGGATTTTTACAGGGTACGCGTCAGGCTCTCTATGAAAATCATCGCGATTCAATCACTATTACCATTCCCCAAGTTAATCCTCGAACAGTCGGAGCCTTAATTGCCCTTTACGAGCGAGCAGTAAGTTTTTATGCTTCCTTGGTTAATATCAATGCCTATCATCAACCAGGGGTCGAAGCAGGTAAAAAAGCAGCAGCTTCAATTCTGGAACTACAAACTAAAGTTGTAGCAGCTCTTAAGAGCGAAGGTAAATCTTTGGATTTAGAAGCCTTAGCAGTTAAAGCAGGAGCAGCCGAACAAGTAGAAGCCGTTTATAAAATTCTGCGTCACCTAGCCGCCAATCAGCGAGGAATTTCCCTATCAGGCGATCTCTCTAATCCAGCTAGTCTCACAGTTTCTTTTGGATAAGCAGGTAAAGATTTATATGTATGGAGAATCTTAGTGGATGAATTATTAACTTACCAAGCCCAGAACAACCAAACCAAAAATATCGAGGTTTTACCTGGTAGAACTGATCCTTTGGGTGCAACTGTTGCAACCGATGGTGTTAACTTTAGCCTCTTTTCACACAATGCCGAGGCTATTGAGCTACTGCTTTTTGACAGTCCAAATGCAGCAAAACCAGCCCAGATAATTAAACTGAACAAGACCTGTCAATACTGGCATGTATTTGTTCAAGGAATTAAGGCAGGACAAATTTATGCTTATCGAGCATACGGACAGTTTGCTCCCGAAAGAGGCGATCGCTTTGACCATGACAAGGTGCTACTAGATCCCTACGCGCGGGCAATAGTAAATATGGAAAATTACGATCGCGATGCGGCTAGTCTTCCGGGAGACAATTGTGCTCAAGCTCTCAAAGGGGTAGTTGTAGATTCGAGTACCTATGACTGGGAAGGTGATACACATCCTAGAATCCCCTACGCTACTAGCGTTATTTACGAAATGCATGTAGGTGGTTTTACCAACAATCCCAACTCTGAGGTCTCTCCTAAAAAGCGAGGTACCTATGCGGGAATTATTGAAAAGATCCCCTATCTGAAGGAATTGGGAATCACCGCAGTAGAATTGCTACCTGTCCACCAGTTCGATCCCCAGGATGTGCGTCCAGGACTGACAAACTATTGGGGTTATAGTACCGTTGGTTTCTTTGCTCCCCACAGCGGTTATAGTTCACGGCGCGATCCTCTCGGAGTTGTGGATGAATTTCGCGATCTAGTCAAAGCTCTACATAAAGCAGGAATTGAAGTGATTCTAGATGTTGTATTTAACCATACTGCTGAGGGAAATCATCAAGGACCAACTCTCTCCTACAGAGGTCTGGACAACCGAACTTACTACATGTTGGAAGACGATCCAACCTATTACAAAAACTTTACTGGTTGTGGCAATAGTTTTCAAGGGAATCATCCAATCCCAGGAAGATTGATTATGGATTCCTTGCGCTACTGGGTCAAAGAAATGCATGTCGATGGCTTTCGCTTTGACTTAGCAGCTACTATGGCAAGAAATATATCTGGACAAGTAATTAAGGTAGAGTCTGGGGAACTCAATATCATCTGGGCAATTGAATCTGATCCGCTTTTAGCGGGAACTAAATTAATCGCGGAAGCTTGGGATGCCGCAGGACTATATGGCGTGGGTCAGTTTGTTGCCTTGGCAGATTGGTTTGCTGAGTGGAATGGTCCGTTTAGGGATGATGTGCGTCGTTTTGTTAAAGGCGATCTCGGATCGGTTAATGCTCTAGCCGCTAGAATTATTGCTAGTCCTGATATTTACTCGCGAAGAGATACGGATATTAACCGCAGCGTTAACTTTGTTACCTGTCATGACGGTTTTACGCTAAATGATTTAGTTTCCTATGATCGCAAACATAATCTGGCTAACGGGGAAGAAAACTGTGATGGTGCTAATGATAACTTTAGTTGGAATTGTGGGGTAGAAGGAGATTGCCCAGATTCAGAAATTGAGCAATTGCGATCGCGCCAAATAAAAAATTTCTTTTCGATTCTGCTTTTCTCACAAGGCACACCGATGTTTCTCATGGGAGATGAGGTCAGGCGAAGTCAACAGGGTAATAACAATGCCTACTGCCAAGATAATGAACTTAGTTGGTTGGATTGGAGTTTAACTAAAACCAATAAAGGTTTACTGCGTTTTGTGGGAAAACTAATTCATTTTATTCAAGGACTAGAAGTTTTTCGGCTCGAAGAATTCTTAGAAGTTGGGTTTACTAGCGAAAAACCTCATTTAATTTGGCATGGAACCTATTTAGGTCAGCCCGATTGGGGAAAGGATTCCCATGTCCTGGCATTTTC
Organism: Prochloraceae cyanobacterium; assembly: GCA_051439565.1. GTDB lineage: Bacteria > Cyanobacteriota > Cyanobacteriia > Cyanobacteriales > JBFRWL01 > JBFRWL01. Next base: position 1,918 of record JBFRWL010000104.1, on the reverse strand, counting down.
CTTAAAAGAACCAACTAGTGGCGAACATCTCCATGTGATGTTTAATGCCTATTGGTATCCACTGAATTTCGAGTTGCCACCCTTAGCACCAGGAAACCACTGGCATCGTATTGTGGATACAGCTTTACCTGCGCCTGATGATTTTACTGATTTAGCAACTGCCCCCCAAATCAGCCAAGATAACTATCTCGTTACCGCAAGATCTGTCGTCGTCTTAATGGAAAAGCCCAACTGATAACTGATAACTGATTTATGTACGAAAAACTTTTTATCCCTAACCCTGATGCAGAAAAATTCAGTCCTCTGAGCCCTCGCAAAGGAGTAATTATTGGCGTCGGACAAGTGGGGCTAGCTTGTGCTTATTCTCTATTAATTCAAGACTGCTTCGATGAATTAGTTTTGCAAGATCTGGCTCAGGAAAAAGTCGAGGGGGAAGTTTATGATTTTCTCTCAGGGATGCCCTTTCTGCCCCCTACCGACCTCAAAGTAGGAACTGTAGTCGATGAGGGACGCAATGCGGATTTAGTTATCATTACAGCAGGAGCAGCGCAAAAGCCAGGAGAAACTCGTTTAAATCTGGTTGAAAGGAATGTTGCGATCTTTCAATCTATTCTTGCTGATGTAGTTAAATATTGTCCCGATGCCATTTTACTAATTGTTAGTAATCCTGTTGACATCATGACCTATGTCACCTTAAAAATTTCTGGATTTCCCAGTTCTCGGGTAATTGGTTCGGGAACAGTTCTCGATACAGCTCGTTTTCGTGCTTTGTTAGCGAGGAAATGTAATATCGACCCTCGCAGCGTCCATGCTTATATTGTGGGTGAGCATGGCGATAGCGAAGTTCCTCTTTGGAGCATGGCCAATGTCGGTGGGGTGAAAATTGTCCCCAACGGTTGGGAAAACTTAGCTGCTGCCGAACAAAAGGATTTAACGGCGGTCTTCGAACTGGTAAAGAATGCTGCCTATGAGATTATTAAGCGCAAGGGATTTACTTCCTATGGCATTGGTTTAGCGGTAACCGATATCGTAAAAGCTATTCTACGTGGTCAACAGCGTGTTCTCACCGTTAGCAGTTTAGTAGATGGATTTTATGATATTCATGATGTTTGTCTGGGTTTACCAACAGTTGTCAACGAAAAAGGAGTTTTAAAAACCGTTAACCTAAAGCTAAATGGCGCAGAAGAATCACAACTGCGAAATTCAGCCCAGGTATTGCGGGAAGTTTTTGACCAACTCAGACTTTAATAATAGTTTAATAATAATCTGTTTCTCTCTCAAGCATAGTTGATGGCTCAAAGTTGGATGGATCTCGCAAAAATTTCATGGTTTCTTCTTCTAGCCGATTAATATGATAAGCTTCGAGGGCTTTAGTTTGACGCAGACAAGAGATATAGCCATCCACATGTAGTCTAATTTCGTCAAATTTATAGCCTTTGTGCCATAAATCTACCATATTATCCGTAATCTTTTGATAATGACGTATCGATTGGCTGTGCTGCAACATAATTATTTTCGTAAGTTCCTCCCTAATTCTTCCCGATTAATCGCGATCACTGTTATGGTTGTGATTATTTTGATGCTTTATTAAAAATCATTGACTTTTACTTTTATATTTTACAAACTCTTAACCTCATTATTCGATATTTTTTCTAATATTTTTGGCAATCAGGAAATTTTTGGTCCCATGTTTCGAGAAATAGATAATTTTCCTAGGTTGATATCGCCGCAGGTAGCAAGTGTTACAAAATATTTACACTAGTTCTGTTAGCTTTTAGTGTTAAGAGCTTAGCATCTATTTTCAATAAATTTACTAGAAATCACGTGGGTTCGATACTTATTTCTGTAGTCGAGGGCAATCCTCATTTACGCTCATTATTAGGTTGGCATTTGCAAGAAGCAGGCTATAGGGTTAAAC
>JBFRWL010000103.1:0-3011 GCA_051439565.1 Prochloraceae cyanobacterium | reverse complement strand
GTTATAAATTGTATTTCTACTCACTTGAAAAATTTTCATTAGTTGAGATATTTGATAACCTTCATGACTTAATTGAATGCAATGAGCTCTTTGTCTAACTTGAATTTTACTTATTTCCTAAAGGTGGCAGTTTGTCTGGAGCGGGAGGGAAGTGCTGCGAGCTGCGCAGTTCGCCTTCCTAGTTCTCGCTCGCCAAGGGCGCACCTTCGGTGACCGCCTTCCTAGCTCTCGCTCGCCAAGGGCGCACCTTCGGTGACTGCCTTTCTACCGCTTCGATCAAGGATCAAAATGCTCAAAAAATTATACAAAAGATTTTGCTCAGGTACTTATAGCAAGTGTGGCTGCACAGCTACTTCTATCCCCTCTGGTGTAGATAGACGCTCATCCCAAGTTATTTACTTAATAAGGTTGTTCGCTACGCTTACGGAAAAACTTACCACTTTGTTGCATCGAAGCTTGTGTGGCTAACCAAATTGCCGTATCTGCCCCCTGTTCGGGAGTAAGCGGCGCTTCCTCCCCACCCATATCGGTTTTCACCCACCCCGGACACATCGCATAAACGCCTATATTCTTTGACTTGAGTGCATCGGCTAGTAGAATAGTTGCACCATTGAGAGCCAGTTTGGATAAAGAGTAACTGGGTACATTCGTAGAAAGCCCACCTAGCTGTCCGTTCCCGCTAGAAACGTTAATTATTTTAGGATTAGCTGCTTTTTCAAGTATTGGGATAAAAGCTTGAGTAATGACAATGGGACTAAAAGCATTGGTGTTCATAGTTTGGGTAAGTAAGTCCCGCGAAACAGTTTCAATATTGACACCAACATCTGGATAGATGCCTGCATTGTTAACTAAAACATCTAAAGAGTCTGTTATCTGAGTGACACTCTTAACCGCATTTTTAATACTTTGATCATCAGTCACGTCGAGTTCGATAAGCTCAACTGAGTTACTTCCTGTAGATAACTTTTCTGCCGCCGCCTTACCTTTTTCTGTGTTTCTGGCTGTTAGGAAAAGAGCAAATCCAGCGTCGAGCAATCCTTGACAAATTGCCAAACCGATGCCTCTATTTCCTCCTGTAACTAATGCTGTTTTCTTCTTAGATTGAGAACACATTTTATTTTAATAACCAAGATTTTGTCAAAATAACAACGATTGCCGCAGTAGTTCCAGGGTAATGTCACCGAGCAAATATAAAGAAATAATTAAAGTAGTTGACAACAAACTTTAAGAATCGTAATTTTTGTTTACATAAAAGCCGTCAGTCCTCTATTGATAAAATGACTAGAATTTAGTCAACCGCACCCCATTAAAAAAGGGGTACAATATATTATCTCGAATTTATCTCCATACCCAACTCCATTTTTACTTCATTGCTCACTAAAAGGATTGTTTTTAGATGATAGAAAAATATCAGAATACTACCATCTTGATCTTGCTCTTATTGAGCTGTTTATTTTCAATCAACCTAGTCTCAATTTTTTATTAATCTGTCTAAAATTTTTCCAAGCGGTCGCTCGCTATCTGGTTATCTGAGATTCAGGCAGCTCTTCTAAGTTAATTTTTGAACAACACGTACTAAACCAACAATGCCAGGACTCTTTGTCTTAGAGTGGTCAAAAAAGATAAATCTCCTTCTTTCATTTGACGCAGAAAATTACGAGCGTGCATATTACGAACTCCATCCCAAACTAGCTGACCCTCATGCTGGAGGTCGTTAATGCTATAAACTTGTGGCTCTGATTTCATTAGCCAGTAATTCATGTAATTTCTCTAGCTCACACTCGACATCAATTCTACTTAGTTACGAAGTTGAATTTTTTCTTAATAGGTTTAGTCGGTTTATTAGTAGTTTCAGGCTTCTGAGGTTGAGTCGAAAGAAGTTTAGGCTTAGGCTTAGTATGAGATTGTTTTAGTTCAGCATCAGACTTTTGTTTTTCAGCATCCGGCTTCTGTTTTTCAGGCTCAGGAGTGGATTTTTTCTCATGCACTATCACCCCAGCGTCCATTAGCTCAATTACGCCATCAGAGGTAACTCCACTCATCTTGCCAGACAGTACTCCTCTGATTGACTGACAAAAGTCGAATCAAAAAGTTTAAACGCTATAGCCAGTAAAGGATAGAGCTATTGACTTCTGGTAACAGACTGACGGTATGCTAAAGCCTAATGTCTCGTTGTAAGTAATTTTACTTAATGGCAAAAGCTTCACGCTTGTATACGTCACTCCTTCTACACCCAGCTCATGAAGTTTGCCCGTATTAAATTACGCTGGCATTATCGCATCCGCATCAAAAGTGATTTTTGGATTTGGCGCACCGCGAAGCGGATCTCTTCGAGATCGAGCAAGGGTTGGTGCCAAGTCAAAGATTTTCATCTGGGATGGGGAGAATGCCTACTGCTTCAAAATGTTCGGATTCATAAAACTAATCCCTATGGCCGAGTCAATCTAGCACAAGAAAAGTGAACCTATCAATGGAGAACTTTGGTATATCGTCAGTGATGAACCTACAACTCTTCAAACACTCCGCGAGTATGGCTTGCGCTTTGATATTGAGGAGAACTTCCTTGATGATAAGTCTAATGGGTTTCAACTAGAAAGCTGGGAAATTCGTAACGCTCCTGCTTTATCCCGATTGTGTTTAGTCTTAGCAATCGCTACGTTATATTTAACGGCTCAAGGAACTGAAGTTGTTGCACAATGGATTTCGACGCGTTGTTGACCCTCACTGGTTTCGAGGCAGCAGCTATCTGAAAATCGGCTTAGCGTGGGTTAAAACGGTTCTTACTCAGGGATGGAAATTATTTCACACTTTACTTTTAAGCGGCAAACCAGATCCAGAACCTGCTAAAGCCTCTCGAAAACAGGATGAGAAAAAATATCTGTTGGAGTTTACCGTTAGGTCTTTCAATTATGCTTGATAGTTTTTCTCTTCAACTAGAGGAGTTACCGCGCCGCGAAGCGGATCTCTTCGAGATCGCTCTCTAAACTTTTGTCAGTCAACCAGCAGTACTC
>JBFRWL010000102.1:0-4417 GCA_051439565.1 Prochloraceae cyanobacterium | reverse complement strand
ACTATTACCCGCCTCGCTTCTCAGGTGATAGAAAAATCTGGAGATCTTTCTCAACTGATTTTATTGGGTATCTATACTAGAGGCGCTCCACTGGCTCAACTAATCGCCAATCAGATTGAGGTGTTAGAACAAGTTAAAGTGGCTGTGGGGGCAATTGATATTACTTTCTGGAGAGACGATCTCGATCGCATTGGCACCCGCACCCCAGCTAAAACAGAGATCCCCTTCGATATTACGGGCAAAACTATAGTCTTGGTAGATGACGTTATTTATAAAGGTCGTACTATTCGCGCTGCTCTTAATGCGGTAAACGAATACGGCAGACCAGAGGTAATTCGCTTGTTGGTGCTAGTCGATCGAGGCCATCGGGAGCTGCCGATCCGCCCTGATTTTACAGGCAAAAAGTTACCTACTGCTAAGGAAGAACAGGTGAAAGTCTATCTCCAGGAAATTGACGGACGGGACGCAGTGGAATTGATTAAAGGTAGTTAACCTTAAGTCCGATCTGCTGTAAAGGGTTTAATTTTCAACTTATTTTTGGCAACATTTTAAGTAAATACATTTTTTTGCAAACCTTTGAGTATTTTACGAGCAGTGAATTATGACAACACCCAGACCCGCAAAGCTGACCATTTGCGAATTTGTCTGGAAGAAGACGTTCAATTTGGTCGCATAACTAATGGGTTGGACCGCTATCGCTTTATTCACTGTTGTTTGCCAGAATTAGACCGCAGCGAGATCGATAGTACAAATACCTTCTTGGGGAAAAAGTTGAGCGCTCCGCTACTAATTTCTTCCATGACAGGCGGTACCAAAACAGCCAAAACAATTAACTATCGACTGGCAGAAGTTGCTCAAAAATATCAACTGGCAATGGGAGTGGGCTCTCAGCGAATAGCAGTGGAGAATCCCGATGTTGCCGATAGTTTTGCCGTGCGCTCCCTCGCTCCTGATATTCTTCTGCTTGCTAACCTGGGCGCAGTACAACTTAACTATACTTACGGTCTAGACCAGTGTTTGCGAGTAATCGACTTGTTAGAGGCAGATGCTCTAATTTTGCACCTCAATCCCTTGCAAGAGTGCATTCAAGCTAATGGCGATACAAATTTTAAAGGATTGCTTGCCAAAATTACTAATTTATGCAGTAAGTTGCCAGTACCAGTAATTGTCAAGGAAGTCGGTAATGGTATCTCAGCCAAAATGGCGCAAAAATTAATTGAAGCAGGCGTGAATGCCATTGATGTAGCTGGGGCTGGCGGAACTTCCTGGGCAAAAGTCGAAAGCGAACGAGCGCAAAATTCCTTACAGCGACGTTTAGGAGAAACCTTTGCCGATTGGGGTTTGCCAACAGCAGAATGTATCATTGCAATTCGCAGTCAATACCCAAATATTCCTCTGATTGCTTCAGGCGGATTGCGTAACGGCATGGAGGTAGCCAAAGCGATCGCCTTAGGAGCAGACTTAGCAGGTTTAGCATGGCCATTTCTGCAGGCAGCTTCCGAATCTCCTCAAGCTTTAGAAGATTTAGTAGAGTTGCTAGTAGCAGAATTAACAACCGTCATGTTTTGTACAGGGAACGCCAATCTACACGAACTTAAACATACCAATACGCTGCAAAAGATAATATAACAGTACTAAGTTAGCTATTTATAATTCTGACTACTGACTCGGAGAATCCTGACTCCTCGGACTGCAAAGAGTTTTGGCTCTTTTTCGATTAACTGACAGTTGCAGGTGTCTCTACTGATAACCAATAACTTTTAAGCAGATGGGTCAATTTATTAAACAAACTTTCGCCAGTGTAATTGGCACCCTAATTGCCTTGTTTCTCTTTTCTGCTCTGGGAGTCACTGGATTAGTTTTCCTAATCGTCTCAGCAGCTTCTCAAACTGAGGGAGTAAGCGTCAAAAATAAATCTGTCTTGGTTTTTGACCTGTCAATGTCAATTAGGGATACCGAACCAGCCTCTACCTTAGGACAAGCACTTTCGGGTCAAGAAACGAGTAACATTACTCTCCGTCAAGTTATCAAATCGTTGGAGGCAGCAACTAAAGATAGGCGGATTGTTGCTATGTTCTTAGATGGTAGAGGTGCAACAGGTGAAATTGGTTACGCTACATTAACAGAAGTACGAGCTGCTTTAGAAAGTTTTCGCGCCGCAGGAAAAAAAATTATTGCTTATGACGATGCTTTAAGCGAAAAGGAATACTATCTTAGTTCAGTTGCCGATCTAGTAGCGCTTAACCCGCTGGGAAGCATGGAAATCAATGGTTTCAGTTCCCAACAGCTATTTTTAACTGGGGCTTTAGAAAAATACGGGATTGGCGTTCAGATCATTCGGGTAGGTGAGTATAAATCAGCAGTTGAACCCTTTATCAGAAAGGATTTTAGTCCAGAAAATCGGCAACAAACTCAAAAGTTATTGAATGTTCTGTGGGGAGAATTTATCTCTCAGGTAGGAAAAAGCCGCCAACTAACCCCGCAAAAGCTACAGGAAATCGTTGATAGTAAAGCTCTTTTAAACTCACAAGAAGCTAAAGCAGGAGGTTTAATAGATCGAGTTGCCTACTTAGATGAAGTAGTTGAGGAAGTCAAGGAAATAACTGGCGTCAAAAACCAGGATAAGTCATTTCGTTCAATCGACCTGAGAACCTACGCCAGTAGTCCTCGCAGAAATTCCCCGACAAACAACTCAGACAATAAAATTGCCTTAGTCTATGCTCAAGGTACGATCGTTGGTGGTCAAGGCGACTTGAGGGAAATTGGCGGCGATCGCTTTGCTAAGGAGTTAGCCAAACTACGCCGAGATCAAAATGTCAAAGCTGTAGTTTTGCGGATAAATAGTCCTGGTGGTAGTGCTACAGCCTCAGAAGTAATTCTGCGAGCAATACAATTGCTGCGCAAGGAAAAGCCCGTAATTGTTTCTATGGGCAATGTAACTGCTTCTGGCGGTTATTGGATTTCTACGGGGGCAGATCGTATTTTTGCCCAGCCCAATACTATTACAGGATCTATTGGGGTTTTTGGTGTTTTGCCCAATATCCAAAAATTAAGCAATAAAAATGGTATCACCTGGGATGCAGTCACAACCGGACGCTTTGCTGATAGCGGTACTATTGCCCGTCCTAGAACAGAGCAAGAATTGGCAATTTATCAGAAATACGTCCAACAAATCTACGAGATTTTTCTCGATAAAGTAGCCGAGTCTCGCAATTTACCTAAAGAAAAAGTTGCTCAAATTGCTCAAGGACGGATTTGGTCTGGAGAAGATGCTAAGAAAATTGGTTTAGTTGACCAAATTGGGGGACTCGACGCGGCTGTTGAATACGCAGCCGAAAAAGCTGGACTGGGAAATGATTGGGAAATAAAAGAATATCCCCGATCAGATACTTTGGAAGAAAGAATTTTAAGACGATTAATGAATGCACGGGTAGAACAAGCTAGACAGAAAGATCCCTTGACGAGTCAATTACTTAAATTGAAGGAAGATTTGGTAATTTGGCAAAGTTTTAACGATCCCAGAGACGTTTATGCTCTTTTGCCTTATAAATTAACCATTGAATGAACGATAATTGGTCTGAAAAGTCCGATTAATCAACCTCTGAATACTGCCTTCCGCCGCAGGCGGTTAAATTATCGAAAAGGAGGAGCATATAGAAGTCCACCCTTACTCCAGAGTTGATTGAGTCCTCGGTCTATATGAAATGTATCGTCAAAATTACGAGAGTAAATTTCACCATAGTTACCCACGTGCTTGACAATTCTGGCAGTAAAGTTATTAGGTAGTCCCATATCTTTGCCCAAAGAGCCTTCCAGACCTAAAAAGCGCTTGATGCTGGGATCTTGACTGCTCATAAAAGTGTCTAGATTGGAGGAGTTGATGCCTAATTCTTCTGCTTGAATGAGAGCGTAGGTAATCCATTTCACCGAATTGAACCACTTCGAGTCACCAGTAGCAACTACTGGCGATAATGGTTCTTTGGATAGAACCGTATCTAGAATAACGTGTTCTTCTGGATTAGAGAAAATAACACGACGACCAACTAATTGGGTACGGTCAGCCGAGATTGCTTCGCAGCGACCTTGTAGATAAGAGTTGAAAAGGGTATCCTCGTCGCCAAAGACTACGGGATTATAGTCGATACCTTTTTGATTCATCCGATCGGCTAAATTTAGTTCTGTGGTCGTTCCTGACTTAACGCAGATCGTCTTCCCTTGAAGCTGTTCTAATTTTTTAATCCCGCTCTTAGATCCAACCATTATCCCCTGACCATCGTAAAAAATGGTAGGTGCAAACTCCATTCCGACTGAAGTATTACGGCTAATTGTCCAAGTGGTATTACGAGAGAGTAAATCCACCTCTCCCGACTGAACAGCAGTAAACCGCTGTACAGAACTTAGATGGCGATATTCCACC
>JBFRWL010000101.1:0-5984 GCA_051439565.1 Prochloraceae cyanobacterium | reverse complement strand
ACACTCCCCACACCCCCCACACCCCCCACACCCCCCACACTTTCCTTGTCTTATCTCAACCTATCATTTCAAAATTAACAGACTACTATGTCACTAGTAAGTATTTCTTCTGGATCCCAGATCTCAGCAGATGCTGGTATTGCTGTTGCCGAGAGGGGAGGCAATGCGGTTGATGCAGCCTTGGCAGCTGCCCTAGTTTCTATGTCTACTGACCTAGGAATTATGGCTCCTGGAGCGAGCGGTTTTATCGTCATTTGGCCTCCAGAAGAAGATCCGATCGTTATCGATGCCTATGCCGAAATTCCAGGTCGAGGATTAGAACCCGATCGCTTCGGTAAGGGAATGAGGGAGGTCTTTTTTGACTACGGCGGCATGATGAGTACGATCGTTGGTTACGGCTCAGTTGCTACTCCAGGGATATTTGCTGGTTTGGGGATGGCTTCTGAGCAATACGGGAATCTTCCTTGGGCAGAAGTAGTGGCACCAGCCCTACACTGGGTTCAACAGGGATTTCCCCTCACTGGAGGTGCAGCCGAATATCTAATCTACACTCACCAAGCTATCTATAGCTGGCACCCAGAGAGCTCTCGCACTCTGCACTATGCCGATGGTAGTTGCCTGAGAGCAGGGGAGATTGTGCGTATACCCGATCTTGCTCGCAGCCTTGAGCTGATTGCCGAACAGGGGGCTGATGCTTTCTATACTGGCGAAATCGGGCAGCGGATTGCCACCGAGATGCAAGCCAATCAAGGACTGTTAACTGCTGCAGACCTAGAAGCTTATCGAGCTATTCCTCGATCGCCTATTTGTATCGACTTTGGCGATTGGCAGATTGCCACCAACCCTGCACCAGCCATTGGCGGACCCTGTTTAGCAGCAATGCTTTTACTTCTCGATCGCCAGCCTTTTGAAGAATGGAATCCAGCGGGGGTACAGCGAATGGCAGAAATTCAGGATGTTGTTCTCAATTACCGCCGCCAGTATCTGGAAACAGCTACTGATAAGTCGATCGCAGCTCAAGTCACTCGCTTGTTGCAATTGGCAGATTTAGGCAGTCTGCAGCAGTTGCTAACATCCCCCTCCACCGTTCACATTTCTGCCGTTGACAAAAGCGGTTTAGCTTGTTCGATTACTGCATCAGCTGGCTATGGTTCTGGCGTAATGATTTCTGGTACTGGATTGTGGCTGAATAATTCTCTAGGAGAGATCGATCTCCATCCCCATAGTTTGCAGGGGTTACCTCCAGGAACGCGCCTGGCTTCTAACATGGCTCCAACTATAGCAAGGCGATCCGACGGCACTGTTCTGGCTATTGGCTCACCAGGTGCTTCGCGAATTACTACAGCGATCGCCCAAGTTTTGCTCAATTTCATCCATCTAGGAATGTCTTTAGAGCAAGCAATAGCTCATCCTCGCCTCCACGTTGAAGTTTTTCAAGATGTTCCTACTGTTGCTTTTGAAGCCGATCTTCCCGTCGAAGCGTTGGTGGGATTTGCCACTAAGCGCTTCTCCGAAGTATCGATGTACTTCGGAGGAGTTCAGGCTGCTCTGAGGGACTCTAAGTTTGACTTGTTTGCAGTAGCCGATCGCCGTCGCACTGGCGGAGTAGCTTTTGGCGGACTTTCAGGAGAATGAGTCTAGATAAAATTTATTTACCAAACATCTCTTAGCGATCGCTCAATCAGTTTTTGTCAAGCAAAGATATTGCTCTTCATTAATCCGACCTGCTCGGTAGAGTGTTGCCGTAATTTCAGAAATAGTTAAAACTGAATGAGCACGATAGCCTTTATCTTTTAGTCGCGTTTTAACTCCTTCTTCGTGATCTATAAACACCACAATATCCTCAACTATTAAACCAGCTCCTTTTAGCTTTTCTGCTCCTTCCATAACACTCTTACCAGTAATAAGAATATCGTCAACTACTACAACTTTTTCCCCAGCATTAAAATTACCTTCGATCGCGCGACGAGTACCGTGAGCTTTTACTTCCTTGCGAGGGAAAATCATTGGGCAATTGAGGTTCAAAGCTAACCCAGTAGCAGTTGGTAAAGAACCGTAGGGAATTCCCGCTATGCGATCAAAAGTTAAGTCTTTAAGAATATCTGCATAAGCTTTGAGAACTTGATGAAATATCTGAGGATTAGAGATAATTTTGCGCAAGTCAATATAGTAAGAGAAAGTCTGTCCTGAAGCTTGGACGAACTCGCCAAAGAGAAGACAGCCGATGTCGTAGAGTTGTAAAATCAAATCTTGGTGAGGATGCACGTCCAATAAAAGGACATTTGGCATCCACAGATCGCAAGTGGGACCTTGTTCCCTTACCTGGTTTCTCACTTGATTAATCTGTTCTTTTAAAGACTCAATTGGCTCTGCTGGATTCTTGTTGGCTAATAATTCTAGTGGAACGGGTATCAGCAAACCCTCACCATTTGGATCTAATCCTGCTCTCAGTATTTGTTCTAGGTTGCCACCTTTTCCCCAAATACTCCTTGCCAGGATGATTCTTTCGGGAGCAACAGCACGTATTTTAGCCAGTACTTCCGCGTCGCTAGTTCCTACCTCTAAACATAATTGTTCTGGAGTTCCCCAAGTTTTAGCTTCTTTAACAAGCTGTAAGTAAAAGGGAGTATCGGCGGTAGGATATTCCTGTAAGGGAACTGCTCCGGGATTAGAACTGTGACACAGGACAAATACTGCCTTGTCAGGGTAAACCAAGAAGGGAGCAACATTATCTTGTCCCGTGTAAGGACTGAGGGTGAGTGCGTCTACTTGCCACTCTCGAAAAATAGTGCGGGCAAGTATAGTACTAGTATTGAGGTCGCCGTGCTTGGCATCTAAAATAATCGGAATAGACTCGGGGATAGCAGCTAGGAGCTGAGAAAGTAAATTTAGTCCCTGTGCTCCTAAAGCTTGATAAAAACCGAGGGTGGGTTTATAGGCACAAACTAGAGAAGAAGTTTGAGCGACGACTAATTGCAGCCAGTCCGAAACCAAATCGAGCCAATATGTTTCTTCAGCGATGTCTGAGTGCTGCGGGACAATTTCTGGATTGGGGTCAAGTCCTATAACCAATAAACTTTGATTGCGGACGATCGCCTGACTAAGTTTCTCAAAAAAGCTCATCTTGAAATAAAAATAAAATAAATGAAAGATTTATCAGCAAAGGCAGATGCCAGATAGGTTAATAAGCTGATATGGAGCTAAGCTAATTTTTAATAAATGTTAATATCAACTACCTGATTTATAAAGTCTCTTAACAAGTTTAGCCACCAGATGAATTGAGCAGAGCATAAGTTGATATATATTAGAGATAAAGACCTAGTTGATGAAATATTCAGATAGGCTGTCTGAGTAGAAAATTAGCTTACCAATGTTGTTAAGATATATATTGTCGCAGTGCTGCCCAAAAAAACTTACTTGGTTAATTTTACCGCTCGTCTTGCTAATTAGTTATAGTCCTTCTACTTTAGCTAACACGGACAAAGTCGATCGTTTTATAGCCTCTAATGCTAAGTTTACGCCTTACTCAAAATCAATAACAGTGTCCGAATCTTACTCAGATAGCAATGGGTCAGTTGTTGAGCAAGATCCTCTCAACAGTCCCCACCCAATTCCCTGGAATTGGGTAATGGCTACACATGCAGAATTTAGCAATCAAGGGCGATCGGGGTTGCGTTACTATCGCACTCCCTCGTTAATATCCCCAGACGGACAATACGCTGCTTACAGTCGGATTCAGATGGAGGTAGAATCCGAATTGTTCCGCAGTCGCGTTACTAGCGTCGTGTTCCTAGAAAATTTGCCAACTGGAGATTTGCAGACCATTACTCCATCATCCTCTTTAGCAGAGGATCCCCACAACAGTAACGAAGAAGTACAGCAGCTAGGAAAAATAGCGATTTTGATTCCTATCTCGTGGTCAGAAGGTAGCGATCGCCTTCTCTTGAGACAGTTTGAAGGCTTCTTTAACACTTCTGATGCTTCCGACTACGCTGTTATTTGGCAGCGGCGCAACAACACCACTATCAACCTAACTCCTAGTCGAGTTGCTTACACTAACGCCATCTTATTGGGTTGGAGTCAAACCGATCCCGAACAAGTGCTATTTCGTGCAGGAATTTTAGGTGAAGAAGAATGGCCCGTCTGGTCCGTAGATTTACAAGGTCAAACTGTCCTTGCTAGTCAAGACAAACCTATTATCTACGGTCGTAGAGTCAAGCAAATTAAGACACAAAAGTAGTTGATAGCAGTCTTAATTTGGTTTGATATTGATTCACTACACCTAAGCATTCCAGCCGCCATCTACATTAATACAAGCGCCAGTAAGATAAGCACTTTCAGTTCCTGCCAAAAAAGCGACAACTTCTGCTATTTCCTGGGGCTTACCATAGCGTCCGAGAGCAGTGTAAGATTTTAAGGTATTGGCAACCTCGCTATCTGCTGGATTACTGTCTGTGTCAATTGGTCCGGGTTGCACGCAGTTAACAGTAATACCTTTGCTTGCGAGATCCCGCGCCCAAGCATGAGTGAGACCAGCTACAGCAAATTTACTCATGGTGTATAAGCTAATCTTAGGCAGGGGGATTTTTTCACCATAGACGCTGCCAATATTAATGATTCGGCTGCCAGAGGACATTACTTTTGCTGCTGCTCTGGAAACTTGAAAAACTGCGCGGATATTAATGTTAACAGTTTGCTCGAAATCCTCGTCTGTAATCTCTTCGAGAGATCCCATCAAAAAAATCCCCGCATTATTGACCAGAATATCAAGACTACCAAAACCTTGAATAACCTTATCAACCAGGCTAACCATATCCGAGGCGATCGCCGCATCTGCTTTAATCGCTTCAGCTTCAACACCTTGAGCACGACAGGTAGCAATCACTTTATCAGCAGCTTCCATAGAACTAACATAAGTAATAGCGATATTGGCTCCATCGGATGCCAGACGCTCAGCAATAGCGGCACCAATACCACGGCTACCACCAGTGATCAGAGCTGTTTTTCCTTGAAGTCTCGACATAGTTATAGTTTTTCTTTGTGAGAAAGGTTTTGTAGATTGGTATAATTTTAATTTACCCCCCCCCTCTCACCTCCTCTCCCCAACCCACCTCAACCAGGTAGGTGTATCTCATCAACCAAAAAATTCTCTTATAGGGCGATATGGCTGGATTGTTTAGTGGATTCAAAGCTTTACTAACACAACATCATCAAAAAGTTCGCACTCGTCAATTCCTTGAAGCTTCAATGAAGGCTAGTGCTTTGTTAGCGATCGCCGATGGAGATCTCAGTTTTGCTGAGCTTATGGCTAGGGATTTTGTCTTGGATCGCGTTAAAGAACTTCAAGTTTTTGACCCTAACGAAGCGGCTGAAATCTTTCGCCAAACTACACAAGAGCTAAAAAACTCTCCAGATATTGCCAAAGAGAAGGTTTTAACAGCAGTCACTAAACTATCAGGCGATCTAGATTTGGCACCACTGCTTATTCGTATCTGTATAACTATTGCCAAGGCAGACTACGATTTCAGTGAGCCAGAACGCGAAGTAATAGCAGAACTATCTGAGGTTCTAGGATTAAAGGTAGAAGATGTATTATTACAGATCACCAATGAGCAATAACAAAGGACGATTGTACTACTCTACCTATAACTACAGCTTGAGAATCTTCAACTACCATCAATTTTAGCAAAATCAGCGAGAATCCTACGATTGTAATCTCTGATTCAATCGCTAGATGAATCGCGGGCTTGTTTGTGCTAGAATTATTAAAGCAAACTAAGTTCACTCTAAATGCTCCGAGTAGTCAAAGTAAGATTATATCCCAATAGTCAGCAGCAACAAGCCTTAAGCCAGTCTTTCGGAAATTGTCGTTGGCTGTGGAATTATTGTCTTAATTTGATGAATCAAACTTATATAGATACAGGATTTGGCTTGTCGGGATACGAAGTTAAAAAAAGAATACCACAACTGAAAAAAGAGTATCA
>JBFRWL010000100.1:0-4055 GCA_051439565.1 Prochloraceae cyanobacterium | reverse complement strand
GAAATTCCGTTTATCTAACTTTTGTTCCAAGACAGTTTCGTATAGTCCTTGCAGTTGAGAAAGAGTAAATTTTTCTGGTAAAAGTTCAAATCCAATTGGTTCGTAACGCAACTTAGCTTTCAGTCTTTTGAGAGCCACCCCTAGAATTTTATCGTGATCGAAGGCAAGTTGAGGCACTTCAGCAACTGGAAACCACACTGCTTCTCGAGCATCAGTACTAGCTTGTAGCCGATGTTCGCTGAGGTTGATCAGAGCATAGTAAGCAACAGTAATTACTCGCTCTCGGGGATCTCTTTCTAGATCTCCAAAAGTATAAAGCTGCTCTAAAAATACCTTTTCGATTCCCGTTTCTTCCTTTAACTCTCTCAAAGCAGCAGCTTCTAGCGACTCATCCAGACGCACAAATCCCCCCGGTAACGCCCATTTACCCTGAAAAGGAGAAATGCCTCTTTGAATGAGCAGGACTTTCAATTTTTGGTAGTTATCTAAACCAAAAACTACACAATCTACGGTGATCGAGGGTCTGGGATAGGAATAATTGTAAGACATAACTAAGTAGTCGGATAAAAGTAAAGTTAACTGTGCAAACAAAGGAATGGGAAGGAACAGCAAAGGATTGAGTCTTTTTACACTTATTAACATAGTGCTGTTTATTTATGTCCATCTACTGAACTGAACCAGTAGAATTAGAACCGAGTGTTGCTAACACTTAAGCAGCATAGGACTGATTAAACAGTCGGGGAAGAAAACGATACTAGGCTGTGAGTTGTATCGGCAGTCTTACCTAAATAACTATAGTGGGGTCTTGAGATTGACGTGATTAAAAAGCCACAATTAAAAAATAGCTTCCGTTTTGAACAAGTCGATTCAGAAGGTGTCTTTTTATTGTCGGAAAAAGGGACAACATTTCTGAGCAATCCTTTGTTTGAAAAGTTAATCCCTTTGATTGATGGCAAGCTCACTGAGTCAGAAATTGTTGACAAACTACGCAAAGAATTACCAGAGGCTTATATTTTTTATGCTCTTATGGAACTAGAGCAAAAGGGATTTATTATTGAGAACGAGCCAGTTTTAGACCCGAACTTCGCTCTATTTTGCGAGTCTTTGTCTGTTGATGCCAAAGATGCGCGCAAGCAATTGCAATCGACTCGAGTTACACTCAGAGCTTTGGGGTCTTTATCGTGCAAGAATTTGAGCGACAGTTTAGGGCGATCGCATATCCAACTTGCCGATAGCGGAGAGATTGAAGTTATTTTAACGGACGACTATTTACGAGGGGAATTAGAAGCAATTAATCGAACCAATCTCGAAAAATCTCGGCCTTGGATGTTAGTTAAACCCGTCGGAACTTTGCTTTGGATCGGCCCTATCTTCCATCCTGAAAAAACTGGATGTTGGGAATGTTTAGCACAGCGATTGCGAAACAATAGACCCTCGGAAGGATTTATCCAGCGACGCAGAGATAGCATTTTCCCGTTAACGCCACCCCTTGTCGATCTACCGACAACTCAACAAACGGCTCTCGCCATGGTGACGAATGAGATTCTGAAATGGATTCTCCAGGGAGAAAATAAACGACTGGAAGGGGTAATTGTAACCTATGACACCCTCTCTCTAGCCATTCAAAATCACGTCCTCGTCAAACGTCCTCAATGTCCCCATTGTGGATACCTCAAACCTCAGCGTGATAACCCTTTACCCGTTATCCTCGGCAGCCGTCAGAAAAGGTTTACAAGCGATGGCGGACATCGTTGCCTTACCCCCGAGGAAACCCTAAAACGCTATCAGCACCATATCAGTCCCCTATCGGGAGTTGTGCGTTCTTTGGAAAAGCTGCCTTACGATGGTAACGGTCTAGCTCATATCTATACAGCCAAGCATCATTGGGCCTGCATGTTTTACGATCTAGATAATTTGCAAAAAAATATGGGGGGAAGAAGTTCTGGAAAAGGAAGAACGGATGCTCAAGGCAAAGCAAGTGGTTTTTGCGAAGCGATCGAGCGTTACTCCGGTATTTTTCAAGGTAATGAAGTCAGGATCGAGAGTAGCTACCACAACCTAGGCGATCGGGCAATTCATCCCAATTCTTGCATGCAGTTCAGTCAGGCTCAATATGACAATCGAGGGACATGGAATGCCCAACGTGCCGATCTATTTCAGAAAGTCCCAGATCCTTTTAATGAAGTTAGAGAAATTGAGTGGACTCCAATTTGGTCTTTAACCCAGCAAGAGTTTAAATATTTACCCACAGCCTATTGCTATTTTGGCTATCCCAAGCCGTCCAATCCCGACTGTTGGGCAAATACCAATGGCTGTGCTGCAGGGAACACCTTGGAAGAGGCAATTTTACACGGTTTTTTGGAATTGGTGGAGCGAGATAGTGTGGCGCTGTGGTGGTACAATCGCCTGCAAAAGCCGAGAGTCGATTTAGAGAGCTTTGACGATCCTTATTTTCAAGCTATAACCGACTATTATCATTCCATCGGGCGAGAACTTTGGGTTATAGATCTCACAGGGGATCTAAATATTCCGGCTGTTGCCGCAATTTCTCGGCGGCGGGAGCGCGAGGTAGAAGATATTATTTTAGGCTTTGGGGCTCATTTTGACCCCAAGTTAGCCATACAAAGAGCCTTAACAGAGCTCAGTCAAGTGCTTCCAGCGGTTTTGAACGCGAATCCTGACGGTACAACTCGATATGCAATCTCGGCTGAATCTCATCTGTTGCACTGGTGGAAAACGGCAACCTTAGAAAATCAACCTTACTTAGTTCCCGATCTCCGCCTTACCCCTAAATGTAACTCTGACTATGCGAGCATCTGGCATCAGGATTTCTTAGAAGATATAAAATACTGTCAGCAACTGGTGGAAGAAAAGGGTATGGAAATGCTCGTTCTCGACCAAACGCGCCCCGATATCGGTTTAAATGTTGTTAAAGTCGTCGTGCCAGGTTTGCGACATTTCTGGAAGCGGTTGGGTGCGGGACGGCTTTATGATGTTCCCGTCCAAATGGGTTGGCTTGACAAACCTTTGACGGAGGAAGAACTGAACCCAATTCCGCTGTGGATGTAACAATTTCGCGCGATCGAAGCTTTATTTTATTGACTTATTACACCAATCATTGCCAAGATTTACCATGCTAAACGGTTATCAAATCATTGATGCAGACTCCCATGTTTACGAACCTCATTCTCTGTGGAAAACCTATCTCGAACCTGCATTTCGCGATTTTGCTCCCACTTCGGATCTGAAGATTCAAGGAGTATCAGTCATGAACAAGTATTCCGCAACCCTAATCGATGAAGGCGTTAAGCAGGTTGAGCGATCGCACCCTATCTCTCTCACCCAAGAATTTAACCCAGAATCTCAAGTGCAAGCGATGTACCGGATGGGAGTCGATATTGCCTTTGTTTATCCGACATACCTCTCATGGATTAGCGGTGTCGATACAATGGCTTCCCAACAAGTCGGTGCTTATGTCCGTGCCTACAATAATTGGCTGCGAGACTTTTGCAGCTATAATCCAGGCATCTTAAAAGGAGTTGGTATTGTTAATCTACACGCTCCTGAAGAAATGGTTCCGGAATTGCGACGGATTGCAGAATTTGGCTGGAAAGCTGTTTATTTGCGCCCCAATCCCATCAAGGGAAGATTGCTCGACGATCCGGCTTATGAACCGTTTTGGACAGAGTGCGAGAAACTCGATATCGCCGTCAGTCTGCACGAGACAACCCACAGCCGAGTTCCCAGTACAGGAGCCGATCGCTTCCATACTCGTTTTGCCCTACACGCTTGTTCTCACCCCATGGAACAGATGATGGCATTACTGGCATTGATTGAAGGAGGGGTCTTGGAAAAACATCCTCAACTCAGGGTGGGATTTCTTGAATCTGGGTGTGGTTGGCTGCCTGACTGGTTGTGGCGACTCGATCGCGAGTACGAAGACTTGCAGTGGGCAGTGGGCGATCGCGTCAAGATGAAACCTTCAGAATATTTTCGACGCCAGTGCTCTATTGCGGTGGAACCTTCAGAAACCTATCTTCCCACGCTGTTAGAGG
>JBFRWL010000099.1:0-9700 GCA_051439565.1 Prochloraceae cyanobacterium | reverse complement strand
GCTTCGTCTACCAGTTGTTTAGTTTGAGGGTGGCGAATGTACCCGTAGAGGATGCGATGACTTTCCCAAAGCTGTTTACCCGGTGGATGAAAAAGAGTTTTGGCAATATCTAGCGCTTTTTCTCCAGAAAGACGAACAATACCTATGCTACCCTGTTGAGGTACGACAGCAGTTGCGATCGCGGCTATAGTTTCTCCCTGCACTAACTATACTATCTAGTTTTAGACTAATTAATAGTAACCTGTTTTATCTAAGATTGCCTATTGCCTTTTGATGCACCACCTAGAATAGGACTGCTATAGATAATAAAATAAAAAAGAAACCTCTCTTATTCTGAAGAAAAAGATTTTCTCAATCGAATACTTACTGAGATCATAACAATGACCACTACACCTAATACAGAAATTCAACAACTTCAAGAGTTTATTAGCGATCGCTTTAATCAGTTAGATGGAAAAGTTGACAAAAAGTTTAATGAGCTAGACAATAAAATTGATAGCAATTTTAACGAACTAGATAAAAAATTTGATAGCAATTTTAACGAATTAGATAAAAAAATCGATACTGTCAAATCGGAACTCAAGCAAGAAATTTCCGATGTTAGAGGCGATATTAAAGTTATTGATGCTCGACAAAAAAATGTCGAAACCTCAGTTCAGAAAATACCTGAGATTACCGAAAAATTTGGTGAACTAAAAAATTGGCGACAAATCGCATTTATTATTATCGCTGCTATTGTTGGCTGGTTTGCTAGAAGTGGAAGAATGTGAATCAAGATAGATCGGACTAATATGATAGAAGATCTACTAAAGATCTACTGTTGAAGTTGAATGTAGAAATCCAAGAAGATAGATTACATGGTAAAATACCGTAAGCATTCAAGTTTGCGTTTGTTCTCAGCTTCAAGTAAATCTAATACAAGTAAATCTAGAGCTGGTAAATTCTCTTGGTCAAGAGTAGTGCGTTACTGGTACGTGCGCCTAGTACGTTTGAGGGGAACACCGCCAGCGATCGCTCGTGGTTTAGCGTGTGGCGTGTTTGCGGGTTGCTTTCCTCTGTTTGGATGTCAAACAATTATTGGTATTGTCCTAGCTATTCTGTTTCGAGGGAATAAAATTGCAGCTGCAGCAGGTACTTGGGTGAGTAATCCTCTGACTTACGTACCAATTTATGCTTTTAATTATCAGGTAGGTTCCCTACTACTCGGTAAGAATCAAATATCTGTTCCCCAAGTTGATTTACAATCTTGGTCAGAGTTACTGGCATTGGGCTCGACAATAGTTGGGATTGTTTTTATCGGTTGCCTGATAGTTGGTTTAATCGCAGCAATTGTCACCTATTTTTTAAGTTTAAGATTTATTAGAAGTTGGCGTAAGCCCCACAAATCCAGACGCTACCAAAGAATAAAAAAGTATCCTAAGATAAAAACTTAAAACTTAAAACCTAAAACCTAAAACCTAATCTCAACCAGAATGTTCCGCTTTAATTAAGCAGCCACTAATAGCGATCAAATCTTCGATCTTTTGCAAATTTGGATCCCCTGCTAAATAACCAATTCCTCGATGGAGGTGTAATCGAAATTGGCGCGCAAGGGTTTCTTTCTCGGTACCTAAACCATCATTATGACAGCGTTGTTTTAAAGCAACTAATAAGATATCTGATAATTCTCCTGCAAATACTCGCCAAGTCATTTCTACATTACTATCGGCGGGAATTGGTACGGGAGAAGGGATGCTAGGTTCTGCAAGAGAACGACAAAATGCCCACCGACATAGTATATTCCACTGATCGATTTTAGTGTTGCGCTTTAGTTTGATTAGTTGGTCTTTAGCAGTTTGAGAGAGGCGAAGACGATCGACTGGTGGTTCCATATTTTAAGTCATGAGATAGAGATTTTTTTTAATCGGGTTTTATGAATAGATCCTCACCAAGTAGTTTGCAGACAAATTTTAGTTTATTTCCGGCTGGTTGGGAATCAAATCTGCTAATCCCAAGTAATTAATACCTTCTGGCGTAATCTGAAAGCGACAGGGTAAGACTTTTACTCCTTTTTCGATTGCTTCTCGTAATAGTTGTCCGTAAGCGCGATCGGCACTATCTCCAGGGGCAAAATAAGCACAATCACCCCGATTAATAAAATAAAGCATTACAGGTTGAGCTTGGGGTAAGAGTGCCATCAATTCTCGAAGATGTTTTTGTCCTCTAGTAGTAACAGTGTCAGGAAACAGAGCTACGTTACCCTGAGCTAAGGTAGCATTTTTGACCTCTAAATAGATATCAGGTTGGGATTCTTCGCCAGTAAGGAGAAAATCTATGCGACTTTTTTTGTCTTTGCCATAGGGGACTTCCGCACTAACTTGGTGATAGTCTCTGGCTAATTCCGGCAATAATCTTTGTTTTAAGGCTAGCTTAATGACTCGATTTGGTAGCCATGTATTGATTCCTACCCAAGTTGGTTGAGTGTCATTAACTTCAATCATTTCCCAGGTGTATGCTAGCTTGCGCTTGGGATTATCGCTTTTAGATACTTGTACTGGACTTCCAGGAAGGCAAACGCCAGTCATAGAACCTGTATTGGGACAATGAGCAGTAATAATTTCTCCATTAGCCAGTTCAATATCGGCGAAAAAGCGTTTGTAGCGTTTGATGAGAATTCCAGGAATTAAGGTAGGATATTGATAAATTAAATCTGAATTCATAATTATTCGCTGTCGGTTGTTAGCAAAAGCTAATTGGGTAGACAAAAATAAATATAAAACCGAAATCAAGAGTAAGCTGTTTTTTGTTACCCCTGACCCCTGACCCCTGACTTTAAAATTAGGACGCTTAGAGAAATATGTAACTATGTCAATTAGCTACGATGCGAGTCCAGATACAGACACTGCTTCAACAAATCCAGAACAACTTCAACGACAGTTGGGTTGGTTTGGTTCCACTGTAATTGGTCTAGCATCAGTAATCGGGGTGGGGATTTTCGTCAGTCTTGGTATAGCTGCGGGAAAATCTGGTTCCGCCGTGATGTTAGCATTAGTTTTGGCTGGGTTTTTGGCAGTTTGCAATAGTTTTAACCTTGTCCAACTTGCTGCTGCTCATCCCTTTAGTGGTGGCATCTACGAATATGGTTACAGGTACCTGACACCTTGGCTTGGGTTTACAGGAGGCTGGATCTACCTTTTAGGCAAAACTGCTGTAGCAGCGACGGCAGCAATAGGCTTTGCTGGCTACTTGTTAAAGGTTACTGGTTGGACATCAACTAATTTTCTGGTTCCAATTGCTGAAGTTGCTGTCTTGCTGATGACTTTAGTAGTTCTCGGTGGAATAAGGCGTTCTTTGATGGCGACGATCGTTACTGTTTCTGTTACTACCTTTTCGCTAGTGTTTTTGATTGTTACTGGTTTAATAGTCTGCCAACAAACAGGATTTTCTCATCTGACTATTTCTGTAACTACCGAGGGAAATGGTATAGCAGGGTTTTTGGAGTCTGTGGCGTTAATGTTTGTGGCTTATAATGGTGCGGCACGCATATCGATGGTTTCTGAAGAAGTCCTAGAACCGCGAAAAAATATCCCCCGCGCCATTTTTCTCACTATAGTAATTATCGCTTTAATATACTTGGGAGTGGCAGTAGTAAGCTTGGGTTCAATTGGAGTAGAAGCTTTTGCTGCTGCTGCTAGATGGCAGGCTGCGCCTTTGGAGGTGGTAGCAGAAAGCTTTAATATTCCTGGCGTTCCTCAAATCTTGGTAGCTGGTGCTATTACTGCCATGTTGAGCGTACTTGTGAGTATTATCCTCAGCTTATCTCGGCTTCTTTTGGCTATGGGTCGTCGCCGAGATTTGCCTAACTTTTTTGCCCAACTAAACAGTTTAGGAACGACACCTTATTGGGGAGTGATAGCGATCGGTATCGCGATCGCTGTTTTAGTTTTAATTGGAGATGTACAAACAACTTGGTCTTTTGGTGCCTTTTGCGCTTTATATCGCAGCTTTCTTGTTAGTATGGCGGCGCTACGGATGAGTGATGAGGAAAGAGTGTATCCTAAGTGGTTAGCAGTTTTCGCACTGTTTTTTAGTCTATTCTTAGCTTTCTGGATTGAGTGGCAGATTTGGTTAACTGGTTTAGGCTTAATTTTAGTGGGATTGTTGTGGCATTTTGCTTTTAATCGAATTAACCTCAAGACAGAATCTCCAGAAATAGGTTAATAAGCAAATAACAAACTCTGTTATTTTCTAGAGAAAAGCACTTACCACTTACTCTGAAAGTTCTGTGTCTGTAACTAAAAAACCTTCTCGTTCTCTGGCTGGAATCGCTGGCATTGTTGCTGTTGCGACTTTAATTAGTAAATTATTTGGTTTGGTGCGGGAGGTAGCGATCGCCGCTGCTTTCGGAGTGGGACCAGTGGTCAATGCCTTCTCCTACGCCAACCTTATCCCTAACTTCTTCTTTATTCTACTCGGTGGCATTAATGGCCCATTTCACAGCGCTTTAGTCAGCGTTTTATCTAAGCGAGATAAATCTCAAGCAGCAACTATTGTCGAAACTGTCTCGACTTTAGTCAGCGGTATCTTGCTGCTACTCACAGTTATCTTGATCTGGAAGGCTAGTATTTTTATCGATATTGTCGGCATCAATTTAAACCCCGAACAGAGGTCGATCGCCACCCTACAATTGAGGATTATGGCACCTCTGGCACTGCTATCGGGATTGATTGGCATTGGTTTCGGTACTCTCAACGCCTCGGAACAATATTGGTTACCTAGCATCAGTCCCCTATTCTCTAGTTTGGCAATTATTGGCAGTGTAAGTCTATTATTCTGGCAGTTAGGAGAACAAATTAATGCACCCCAATACATTCAACTGGGGGCTATATTCTTAGCGGCAGGAACCTTACTCGGAGCAATTTTACAGTGGTTAGCCCAGGTCATTGCCCAGTGGCGATCGGGAATGGGTAAACTAAGGTTGCGCTTTGACTGGCGCCTTCCTGGCGTGCAAGAAGTATTGCAAGTAATGATACCAGCAACTTTTGCTTCGGGAATGCTGCATATAAATCTTTCCACTGATTTAATCTTCGTTTCTGGTATCGCTACTGCTGCTGCTGCGATCAGATATGCCAATTTTATTGTGATTACTCCCATTGGCATTATCTCTAATGTAATTTTCGTCTCCATGCTACCCGTATTTTCCCGACTAGCAGCCCCAGAAAATTGGCAAGAATTAAAGATGCGGATTCGTCAGGGATTAATTCTCACTGCCCTGACTATGTTACCTCTAACGGCAATTTTTATTTCTTTGGCAGTTCCTATTGTCAGGGTTATTTACGATCGCGGTGTTTTCAAAGAGGCTGGAGTTGAAGCAGTTGCACCTGTTTTAATGGCTTATGGTTTGGGGATGTTCTTTTATTTAGGGCGCGATTTATTAGTGCGAGTATTTTATGCTTTAGGAGATGGAAACACACCTTTTCGCATCAGTATTGCTAATATTTTACTCAATATAGTTTTAGATTATTTTCTAGTTAATGCCTTTGCTACTCCTGGGATAGTTTTTGCCACTATTGGAGTTAATATTACTTCCATGATCCTGATGTTATGGATCTTAAACCGCAGACTAAATGGTTTGCCTTTAAAGAAATGGGGGTTAGCAATTTTAGGTTTAACTGGTGCTAGTTTAGTTGCTGGTTTGGGTAGTTGGAGTGTTAATTGGAGTTGGGAACAATTCTTAGGCAGCAGTAATTTATGGCTGCAACTATTACAACTAGGAATTTCTATCCTTGTTGCTTTGATTATATTTGCTTCCCTGACCGCGCTATTAAAGTTACCAGAGGTAGATATTTTAATTTCTCGTATTAAGAAAAAGTTTGCTGGTTAACCACCTGCGGCGATCGGCAGACAACAGAACCAGAGTTTTGGGTTAGGTGCAAAAAATTAATTTCATTTTCATTTTGAATTCCCCAAAGGGGTAACAGCTAAATTATTAAGCATTTCTAAGTGTTTTGATAAGGGTGCAAGGGTATTGGCAACTAGCATACCGCTAGCGGCAACTGCTGGCAGACCGATGCCTGGAAAGGTAGAATCTCCACAACACAGCAGTCCTGATAAGGGGGTAAAAGAGCCAGGAAAAATCCCTTCCCCTGCTTTTATTGCGGGACCGTAGGAACCTCGATGCCGTCTTAAAAAGCGTTCGTGGGTTAGGGGAGTGCCGACTAAAGTAACTTCACAACGAGAGCGAATATCGGGAATAATCCTTTCTAGAGCTTGCCACATCACTTGCGATCGCGCCTGTTTTTGTCGAGTATATTCTTCAGAGTGGCGATCGAGTCCTTGCCAAATTTGATAAGGCTCATTACCAGGAGTATAAACGTGAATTACGTGTTTTCCCGTAGGTGCTAGGGAAGGATCGAGAAGAGAAGGAATTGAGACTAAAACTACATTTTGAGGAGCTGTAATCCCCTTTTCCCAGTCATTAACTAGAATATAGTGACAGGCTAGATTTTGTGGCAGTCCTTCTGCGTCAATACCTAAATGTAGGTGCATAAAGCTATCGCACTCTGGAGTCGCCTGACGTTGAGCGAGAAACTTTTTCGGCACTGCTTCTGGGGGCAGCAGTTTGAGAGTATCCCACACCGAGGCATTGGATACTACGGCTTTACTCGCCCTGATTTGTTTGCCGCCGCGTAAGCGTATCCCGATCGCCCGCTTACCTTCTACCAAAACTCGTTCTACATGAGCGCCCAGCATCAGTTTACCACCCCGTTTTTTTAGTCCTCGCACCATCGCTTCAACCAAAGCACCACTACCTCCCACGGGATAGTCGAGTTTTACGCCAGGTCGATACCAGTCGGCGAACATAAATGCTACCTCTGCAGCAATGGTTCCATCTGCTGGCAGTCCGGAAAGCAGGAAACAAAGCAAATTGAGCCAGTTACGAATAAAAGGATCTTCGATCGCCCCGTCGATAATGCGGCTAAAAGGTCCAGTTAATTTAAGTACGTTAACAAAATGCTTGGCAACAGAAGGGATAAATTGCCCTGCGGTTATCGCCGCACCCAGATCCAAACGCATAGCAGCAGGGGGAATGGCGATCGCCGCACTCGCTAAAGGTTCCATGAGACACTGAAGTTGATGCCATTCAGCTACCGCTCGATCGCCCCGCAGTCTGCCGAGAACTTCACAAAATTGCTCTGTACCCACCGAAGTATCGAAATCTCCTTCTGGCAAGCGACAACCCCAGGTATCGTAGTTAACCCAACCGATATCTTCGCCAATAGCATCTAATACTTGTCGCAGGGGGTTAGGAGAAGGACTGTAGGACAAACCTGAGTAGAGAGATGGCCCGGAATCAAATTTGAATCCGTTACGTTCAAAGGCATGGGCAGCACCACCAGGGATAGAATGGCTCTCGCAGACTATTACCTCGAAGCCATAATGAGCTAGCAAAGCTGCACAGCTCAAACCGCCAACACCGCTACCAATTACTACTACTTCTGTCTGTTCGTCAGGAAAAAAGCTCATATTATTAATTCTCTTTAAGATTGCTATACTTCGGTGAGGAAAGGCAACAGGCAACAGATTCAAATAATTAATGTGTAGCAGTATTTTTTGAACTTGTTATTTGTTACTCGTTACTCGTTACTCTCTCGTCCACCACTGAATAACTTGCTGCTCTGAACTAATTAAAGCTTCAGCTCTTTCGCTAGTCATTGGTTTCGAGAAAAAATATCCTTGTCCGTATTTACAATTTAATTGTTCCAGCTTAGCTAGTTGTTTGCTAGTTTCTATTCCTTCGGCGATCGCCTCCATTTTCAGATTTTTAGCTAGATTAACAATTGTCTGGGCTAGTTCAAATTTTTCGGAATCCACATCTATATTTCTGACAAAAGAGCGATCGATCTTTAAGGTATCAATTGGTAACTGATGCAGATAACTCAAAGAGGAATATCCCGTACCAAAATCATCCATCGACAATCGAATACCCAGAGCTTTTAATTGTTTGAGCATAAAAGCTACTTGCTCGGTATTGTTCATAATTATACTTTCGGTAATTTCTAGTTTTAAGCAGCTCGGCGGCAAACCAGTCTGCTCTAAAATTTTTTCAATTTGATTGAGTACCTGATTAATTTCATCTAACTGCTTGGCTGAGACATTCACGCTAATAGTCATAGAAGAATGCAGGGGATATCGCTCCTGCCATCGGCGCATTTGACGAGCTGCTTCTCTCATAACCCACCAACCAATTGGCACGATTACTCCAGTTTCTTCTGCTAGAGAGATGAATTGTTCTGGCGAAACGAAACCTTTTGTTGGATGTTGCCAGCGCAGCAGTGCCTCAAAGCCCATAATTTGACGGTTGCTTAGTTTAACAATTGGTTGGTAAAGAAGTTCAAACTCTCCTTGTTCGAGCGCTCGCCTGAGATCGTTCTCTAATGCTAAGGTTTTCAGGACTTTCTGATGCATCCCTGGCTCGAATAAAGCGTAGCGAGCTTTCCCCGATGCTTTAGCCTGATACATGGCTGTATCTGCATCTCTGAGAATATCTTCTATCTGTTCGTAGTTGCTCGTACTCTGAGCAATACCGATACTAACACTCACAAATATTTCATTTCCTTGCAGTTGAAAAGGCTTCTTTAATTTCTTTTGAATGTTCTCGGCTAGCTGAGTAGCGTCGCTGATATTTTTGATGTTTTTCAGTATGATGACAAATTCATCTCCTCCCAGTCGAGCAAATGTATTTTCACTGCTCAAGCAAGTCTGGATCCTGTGAGCAAACTCAATCAGCAGTTCATCTCCTACTAGATGTCCTAGACTGTCATTAATGAACTTGAAGCGATCTAAATCTAGGAACAAGACGGTAAACATGGAATCTTGTTCGTGTTTGCTAGTCTCGAGTAATTCCTCTAACTCTTCTAGAAAAAAGGCTCGATTTGGCAAGCCAGTTAACTTATCGTGTAAAGCGTCATATCGTAATTGCTCTTCAACCAACCGAGATAGGGTAATATCAGTTTGAGAGCCAGTAAGACGATACACTTTTCCTTCTTGGTCTTGAACTGCGATACCACGACACAGCATCCACCGATAGCTACCATCGTTATATTCCATTGGATAGCTGATTTCAAAGTGAGAGATATCGTTTTGTAAGTGAGTAATAATTTCTCGCGTTAATTGGTCGGTATATTCGGGATGGACTCGAGTAAACCATTCTTCTGGGCTATTATCAATTTCATCGTCTTCATAGCCTAGTAGAGATTTCCAACGAGGGGAAAAATAAATCTGATTAGTTGTGAGATTCCAGTCCCACAATCCATCATTAGCAGCACGGGAAGCTAAAGCATATCTCTCCTCGCTTTCTCGCAATGCTTTTTCAGCTAGCTGTTTCTCTGTTATGTTTCTGGCAACACAGACTACCCCTTGAGCTTTTTTCTCATCATTAAGAATACAAGAACTAGAAAAAGCAACAGGGATCTTTTTACCTTCTTTGCTTAGATAAGTTGTCTCACAACTGCCAATAAAATAATTACAAATACTAGACTCGATCGTCAGCGATTGATCTGGTAATATCAATTTAATACTTTTATTAATTAATTCACTTTCTTGATATCCTAGAAGTCTGAGAGTAGCCTGATTCACTTTCTGGATATTCCCTTCAATATCAATGACAATCAGACTATCAATCATTGAGCTGAGAATATCATCAAGATAAGACTTAGAT
>JBFRWL010000098.1:0-5802 GCA_051439565.1 Prochloraceae cyanobacterium | reverse complement strand
GCGTAAATTGGGCTCGATTTATTATCCTTGGGAACGTTGGTTAATGAGTCGTCAGCGCTGTAAGGCAGTTTTTCCTAGAGATCGACTGACTGCAAAAATTTTCCAGCAGTGGTCAATTCCTGCCTTTGACTTAGGTAATCCAATGATGGACGGAATTACTCCTGAAGATGGAGATCGAGCTAAGCTAGAATTAGAAAGCTCTCAGGGGCAACCGCTCACTATTGTTCTCTTACCTGGATCGAGAGTACCAGAAGCCCAAAGCAATTGGGAAAAAATAATTACAGCTACAGCAGGCATTATTTCCACCTTCTCGTCAAGAAAATTACTATTTCTCAGCGCGATCGCTCCTGGTTTGGATATCGAGCCTTTCAGCAAACATTTGCTAGTTAAAGGCTGGAATTTTCAGACCCAAGGGTCAGTTGGAGTTCCCATTGTTGACCCTAAAGCTGTTAGCTTTACTCAAAAAAATGCGGAGCTAATTCTAACTCAGAATGCTTATAATCAATGTTTAACAACTGCTGAGGTAGCGATCGCTATGGCTGGGACAGCAACAGAACAATTTGTGGGCTTAGGAAAACCAGCGATCGCCATTCCTGGGAGTGGTCCTCAATTTACCTATGCTTTTGCTAAAGCGCAAACTCGCTTGTTGGGATGTTCGGTAATTTTAGTAACACAGCCCGATCGAATAGGAAGAGAAATTCAATCTCTGCTGAGCAATCCCACAAGAATGCAGGCGATCGCCGAAAATGGCAAGAGACGCATGGGACAGCCAGGGGCGGCCGCTAGAATCGCTCGATGTTTGATGGAGAAATTATCTTGATGGTTAAAGTGAAGGCAGAGGATTTAGGCAAGGGTGCAGGGAGCAAGGGAGACAAGGAAGCCAAGGGGTATACAATTACTTCTCCATCCTCCCCACACTTCCCACACCTCCCACACCTCTCACACCTCCCACACTTCCCACACCTCCACACCTCCCACACTTCCCACACTTCCCACACTTCCCACCAAGGATGATAAATTCAATCAAAGCAGTTGTCTTTTGCTGTTGGCAAGATAGATAATAAAAGCCATCGCGCCTAACTAATCACTAATAATTGACATGACTTTAACTCTCCAAGCACCTCCGAAAACTCGCCGCGTCGTTTTCCCCTTCACCGCGATCGTCGGTCAAGAAGAAATGAAACTAGCTCTGTTACTCAACGTGATTGACCCCAAAGTAGGCGGCGTGATGATTATGGGCGATCGCGGTACAGGTAAATCTACTACGATTAGAGCTTTGGCCGATCTTCTACCAAAAATTGACGTAGTTGCCAATGACCCCTTTAACTCCGACCCCCAAGACCCGGACTTAATGAGCGACGAAGTTAGGGAACAGATAGACAAGCAAATCCTACCAGAAATTGTTCAGAAAAAAGTACCAATGGTTGACCTGCCTCTAGGGGCTACAGAAGACCGAGTTTGCGGCACGATCGATATTGAAAAAGCCCTTTCAGAAGGAGTCAAAGCCTTTGAACCAGGACTGCTTGCTAAAGCTAATCGCGGCATTCTCTACGTCGATGAAGTTAATTTGCTCGACGATCACTTAGTAGACGTACTGCTAGACTCAGCAGCAAGTGGCTGGAATACAGTAGAAAGAGAAGGAATTTCTATTCGCCACCCCGCCCGTTTTGTACTGGTAGGTTCCGGTAATCCAGAAGAAGGAGAACTGCGACCCCAATTACTCGATCGCTTTGGCATGCACTCGGAAATTCACACCGTTAAAGAACCAGCTTTGCGAGTACAAATTGTCGAACAAAGAGCTGAATTTGACCAAGATCCAGAACAATTTTGCCAAAAGCACCAGAGCGAGCAAGAAAAACTGCAAGAAAAGCTAGTTCAAGCCCAGAAGCTTTTGTTAGAAGTAACTATTGACTACGACCTGCGCATAAAAATCTCTGAGGTTTGTTCCGAACTAGACGTAGATGGACTTAGAGGCGATATTGTTACTAATCGTGCGGCTAAAGCTCTAGCAGCTTTTGAAGGACGTACAGAAGTAACGGTTGACGATATTCGTCGCGTGATTACCCTCGCTTTACGCCATCGACTACGCAAAGATCCTCTCGAGTCAATTGATTCTGGCTACAAGGTACAAAAAGCTTTCAATCGCGTGTTTGGTATGGAATTCTCAGAAGAAAATGGTAATGGTCAGTAATTAACACTCGGCGGTCAGGGAGTAGGGGAGTAGAGGGAGAGAGATTTATCTGTTAGAAGGCAACTTGGTCTTAAATCCTTGCTCTGCCATCTCTTGCCGAAATCTTCTATCCTGAAGAGGAGTTGATCGCGCCTCTGCTTTTCCTAATAAATTGGGTAAAAATAACTGACAACTAACTACCGATCGATGAATAATAGACAAAACACAGCCGAACCACTGATTGAACTAAAGGGAGCTTGTAAAACCTTTGGCAGAAATGTCATTCTCGATCGCATTGACTTAACTATTTATCAAGGGGAAGCACTGGTAATTATTGGCCCTTCTGGCACTGGTAAATCGACAATTTTGCGGATTATTGCTGGTTTGCTTCCTCTCGATGAAGGGGAAGTGTACATTAAGGGACAAATACGACGAGGATTAGTTGAAGATGAAAAAAATCCCATGGCAATCGGCATGGTATTTCAACAGGCGGCTTTATTTGATTCTTTGACAGTAGAAGAAAATGTCGGCTTTAGACTTTACGAAAACTCTAAACTCCGCCGACCAAAAATTAGAGAATTAGTCAAGCAAACATTAGAAATGGTCGGTTTACAAGGAACTGGCTCTCGCTATCCATCCGAATTATCTGGAGGTATGCGCAAGCGAGTCAGCTTTGCTCGTGCCATCCTCTCCAACCCTCAAGATCCCACAGATACTCCAGAAGTAATTCTCTATGACGAACCTACTGCAGGTCTAGATCCTATAGCTTGCACAGTTATAGAAGATTTAATCCGTCAGTTGCAATGTACTAGTGGCGTTTGCGGAACTTATGTCTTGGTTAGTCACCAGGATAGTACTATTCGCCGCACAGGCGATCGGGTGGTCTTTCTCTATGGTGGCAAAATTCAGTGGGCAGGAAGTATTGAGGAAATAGATACCACTGATAATCCTTTAGTGCGACAATTTTTTAGTGCCAGTGTTAATGGCCCGATCCGAGTATTCCATTAAGCTGATATTTTAGTTGTTTAAGTAAGCAGAGAAAAAATATGCTGCGATCGCGAACAGTTCGAGAAGGCTCAGTTGGTTTATTAATTCTATTAGGTTTGATTCTCTTTGGAGGACTATTTATCTGGCTGCGCGGTATTAAGTTCGGCAAAAGCAACTATACAGTAATAGTCGAATTCCCCGATATCTACGGTATACAATTAGGCGGTTCAGTACGCTATCGAGGCGCTGAAGTTGGAAAAATTACTAAGCTCCAGCCTACTTCTGATGGCATTGATGTCACCATAGAAATTACTCCAGCCAACCTCAGCATTCCTAGAGAAGTTACTATCCAAACTAATCGCTCTGGATTGCTCGGCGAAGCCTTCATAGATATTATTCCCTCCAGACTTCTAGGAGAGAGTGCCAAGTCAATGACTCCTGTAACTAACTGTGACCCCAACCTCATTATTTGCGATGGCGATCGTCTTCAAGGAGAATCTGCCGTAGGCTTCGAGAAACTACTACCTAATAGCGTTCGACTTACCAAAATCTATAGCAGCGAAGAATTCTATACAAATCTCAACTCAGCTATTGAAAATGCTTCTCAAACTGCATTAGAAATTTCTCAACTGAGTCAGGAATTATCGACTTTAGCTACTACAGTAAGAGAAGAAGTTAAAGATTTCTCAGACAAAGCTAGTACCTCGATCGCTTCTTTCAATGAAAGTTCTAGTAAAATTAATCGGTTGTCAGACAATCTTAATGGATTAGTCAGTGAAAATCGAGGCAATATCACTAGAACGATTCAGGGTATTGACAATACCAGTAATGAGGTACGAAGTCTGGCGGCTAAATTAAACTCAGCAATAGAATCTATTGACACCAAACAACTATTTAAAAATATAGAAGTATTAACTGCTAACGCGGCAGAAACATCGGTTAACCTGCGGGAGATTTCTGCTTCCCTTAATAAACCGAGCAATCTACTAACCATACAACAAACTCTAGATTCGGCACGGGCGACCTTTGCTAATACCCAAAAAATTACAGCCGATCTAGACGAATTAACTGGCGATCCGACTCTCCGTAGCAATATGCGCAAGTTAATCAATGGACTGAGCAATCTAGTATCTTCGGCAGAGCAATTAGAACAACCCCTTAAAAATGCTCAATCGCCAACTCCAGTTACTCCTCAATTCAATTACAGTTTAGCTAGTAGCAAGTACCCAGATTTAGTATTTCCTGTTTCGATGTATAGTAAGATTTCACATCCTTTCTCATCTGCTGTTAGTATCAACTCCAGTTGCCAGCAGGAGTCAAAAATAGTGTCTAACTATCCCCAAAACAGTAAACTTGTCAGCCAAGAATAAAGTCTGTGTCATTTGTTTCTCCACCTTTCCCTCTCAAGTCCCCTCAGACAATATTTTTGTAACACTTTGTAATCCTCCAGTCTCAAAAAGGAAAAAGCCATGCGACTGTCTCAGATGCTCTTTGTCACACTGCGTGAAGATCCAGCAGAAGCAGAAATTCCCAGTCACAAGTTATTGTTGCGTGCAGGTTATATCCGTCGTATTGGTAGTGGAATCTATGCCTATTTACCTCTAATGTGGCGAGTTTTAAAAAAAGTATCCCAGATAGTACGAGAAGAAATGGATGCCACTGGAGCGCAAGAGTGCCTGCTACCGCAATTACAACCCTCTGACTTGTGGAAGGAATCCGGTCGTTGGGAAACTTATACGAAAGCAGAGGGGATTATGTTTGCCCTCACTGACCGACAAGAGCGACAATTGGGACTAGGACCAACTCATGAAGAGGTAATTACTGCGATCGCTAAAGATACGATCCGCTCCTATCGTCAGCTTCCCCTTCATCTCTACCAAATCCAAACTAAATTTCGAGATGAAATTCGCCCTCGGTTTGGCTTGATGCGAGGACGAGAATTTATCATGAAAGATGGCTACTCTTTCCATACCGATCCAGAAAGTCTTAAAAAAACTTATCAGGATATGGATCGAGCTTACAGCAATATGCTTCGTCGCTGCGGTTTGGCTTTTAGCGCCGTTGAAGCTGACTCAGGAGCAATTGGCGGTTCGGCATCGCAAGAGTTTATGGTCTTGGCGGATGCGGGAGAAGATGAAGTTCTCTATACCGAAGACGGTCAATATGCTGCCAATGTGGAAAAAGCAGTTTCCCTACCACCAGAGTTAGAAGCATCTCCCTTTACCAGTTATGAAAAACGCGCCACCCCAGGAACTGAAACAATAGAGAAGTTATCTCAATTCTTGGAATGCTCTTCGACAGCAATAGTCAAAAATGTTCTCTATGAGGCAATTTATGACAATGGCAAAATGGTGCTAGTGCTGGTAAGTATTCGAGGCGACCAAGATGTTAATGAAGTCAAGCTACAGAATGAATTGGTTAGGTTAGCCGATCGCTACCAGGCAAGTACGCTGCTCTCTCTAGCAGTCCCAGACGCAACAGAGCAAAAGAAATGGGCATCTAAACCTCTGCCTTTAGGTTACATCGCTCCCGACCTGTCTGACGACTACATTGTCTCTAGCCAGGAGGTTGCACCTAAGTTTCTGCGCTTAGTAGATAAAACTGCAGTACCCTTGACAAATTTCATTACTGGTGCTAATCAATTA
>JBFRWL010000097.1:0-4084 GCA_051439565.1 Prochloraceae cyanobacterium | reverse complement strand
AGAGTAGTGATCGCCTTGGTCAAAAATTTGGACGAGAAAAGTGGCTAAGAAAGAGGTTCCTATAACCGGAGAGGCATTGGTAAAAGAGGTTTGCCGTCGCATTCGAGTGGCTTGAAGCTATTGGGATGCTCACAACAATGCGGCTTGCCGTCGGGAGCGCGCTCGCGCCCTTCAGCTCTACAACACCTTGACAAAAGAGCAAAAAGACCAAATTCCGCAAGTGTTGAGGGTTTGGCTTCGCTATCGTAGTGAAAAGTATTTTGGTTCCCACAGAACGCCGCCGGGAAAAAATAGAAAGCGCCAGTCGAAGAAAAAGGGTTAAATTAACCTCTATTAAGCTACTGGCTGATCAACTATTTCTTGAAGAAACTACAGATCAACTCCCCTGCTCCGTTGTCGGAAAACGGCACGATGGTTCCGTCTTTTTGAATCCTAACTCGTTGGCGACAGTTGTATATCTCTATTGGTCTGACAACACCGTTGACCTTACTTTTTAGAATTTAGTTATGAGTAAAAACATAGCAACCAACCCATGACTGCTCCAGAACGGCTAAAAATCGTTTCCCTTCTTCCTTCTGCTACAGAGATTATTGACTGATGTCGTCTAGAAGCTAAAAACCTGCACTATCCTAGACATAAGTCCACAAAATGTCTAGGAATATGCGACCAAGCGAATTTGCCAAACAAATAGGAGTTACCGTCCGAACACTTCATAGATGGGACAAATCTGGAAAACTAAAAGCCAAGCGGACTCCGGCTAATCACCGTTACTACACTGAAGATGATCTTGCTGTTGCCAAGGGCTTACAACCAACACCCACGCCCAGAAAGATCGTAGTTTATTGTAGGGTTAGTTCGGCCAAACAAAAATCTGAACTTCAGAATCAAAGAGAGGCGATGGAGAAGTTCTGTCTTGCCAGAGGTTTAGCGGTTTCAGAGTATCACTGTGAGATTGGTGGCGGGATGAATTTTAAGCGGCGATACTTTCTAAAAGTTGTTATTGATGCTTTAGAAGGTCGAACCGAAACAATTGTTGTCGCGCACAAAGATAGGCTGTGTCGCTTTGCTTTTGACCTTGTGGAGACGTTGGTTAGTCGGTCTGGATGTCAGATTATTGTTGCCAATCAAGAAAGTCTGTCACCACAGCAAGAACTTGTTGAAGATCTGCTAGCCATCATTCACTGTTTTTCTTGCCGGATTTATGGCTCTCGAAGCTATGCAAACAAGAAAATAAGTGCTTTAGCGCCAATACTAGACATACCTTCACAAACGATGTTAACCTTAAGCAAGATTATTCAATGTTAATCGTCAATGTCAAAATGTCACGGCTCTCAAGTCGGAATTGAGGCAAAAATTGAATCAACTCCCGCACTAGAAAAGCTGGGTTTTCTCTATGAGTCGTGGCGCAGAACGGCGGTCAATTGGGTGAATTCTGGCTTAACTGAAAACGACGGAGAAAAGCGTTTGCAATCTGAATTTAACATTCAGTGGGCCTGGGCTGACTCAATTGCCACTGAAGCTATTCAAACTTTAAGCCAGCTCAAAACAGCCAGACAGAACAACATTGAAGCGTTAAAGTCGAGAATAAAGTCTAAAATCAAAAGGGCTAAACTTGTTCAGAAGCAATTGCAAACCGAGCTAAAAAAGGCAACCCAGAATGGATTCCCTCATCACATAGCTAAACATAAATTCAAGCTTAAGATGATGGGACAGAAATCTAGAATTCTTAAAATAGCCAATCTTAAGCAAGACTTAAAACGCTTACAGAATCAAGATAGACTGCATATTTGCTTTGGTTCTCGAAAGCTATTTAATGCCCAGCACCATTTAAAAGAAAACGGATACAACAACCATTCAGAGTGGTACGCAGACTGGATTAAGCGGCGTTCAGGACGATTTTATTGTGTAGGAAAGTCTGTCTGGGGTGGTGGAACCATGATCAAAATTTACCCCACTAATACAGGATATCAACTCCACATAAAATTACCTCGATGTATGCACTCAGAGTTCGGGCAATTTTGCATCGTTCCGTTCCAGATTGAGGATAGAGAAGGGAGGCTTAGAAAGCAGGACTTAGATTATGCTTTGGAGTTTTTGTTGCCCATCACGACCCAGGTATTCAGACGAGAACACAAATCAGATCGGTGGTATGTTCATTTAACAACTTATGTTCAGGATATTCCTCGTGTTCACCGGCTGAAAAACGGTTGTGTAGGCTTAGACTTAAACGCCAACTCGATCAGCGCATCAGTTGTTAATCGTGATGGAGAACTAGAATATTCTCAAGATTTTAAGTATGATTGGAAAGGGTTAACCAGTGGACAAAGACAAGCTCACATGAGAGATATTGTTGCTCAAATAGTCCTGTTAGCTGAATCGTTTGGTTATGGTGTCTCTATCGAGTCTCTTGATTTTAGCAAAAAGAAAACTCGAATGAGCGAGGAAAGCAAACAGTACAATTCAATGCTTTCAAACCTAGCTACAGGTCTATTTGAAACCAGTATTGAGTCTCGTTGTCAACGTCGAGGCGTTGAGTTGAAAAAGGTTAATCCCGCCTATACATCCGTTATTGGGATGATCAATTTTATGGCTCCACTAGGCTTA
Source organism: Prochloraceae cyanobacterium (assembly GCA_051439565.1). GTDB lineage: Bacteria > Cyanobacteriota > Cyanobacteriia > Cyanobacteriales > JBFRWL01 > JBFRWL01. The sequence goes on along the minus strand of JBFRWL010000097.1, from coordinate 1,480 downwards.
AATAGTGGAACGGCAGCCGCTATGGCTATTGCTCGACGAGGATTGAACTTAAATGAAGATGCTCCAATGTGCCTAACCAAACCAGAGGATTTAGTTAGGCATTCTTGGTGTACTTGGCGGTTGGTTTCAAACTACTTGAAGCTTAATCGTACCAGGCGACATCAACTTTTCCAATGGAAGAAAACCCTCAAGGGATTTATTGAGAAAATCAATGAGAATCCTTTCAAGCCAGTATCCATCGGAAAGGGTGAATCGAAAAATCATTCGCAGTCACCGATGGCGAATGTGTCTAGCTTTGTCTAGGTTTTTAGAAGGTGATGAGAGAGAATCATACCCAACCATTTCGCCTGTTCGTAGTTGTAAAGCTCTATAACCTCATCCCTTTGACTGCTAGGCACTTTTGGCTTAACGATTACGGCAATAACACCATCAGCGTGCGCTACCAGAATTCCTACACCCTCGTTAATTCTTTCAACTAGATCGACTTTCCGATCAAGCATCACCTGCGCACGCAAATATTCTTGCATAAATAGCCAATCTACACGCTGCCATGTAAATAGACCAATAGCACCTGCTACTACCCCTACAAGGAGAAGCCCCAGACCAGAGTTAAGAAATTTCAGTATTTTACCCATAGCATTGCCAGTACCCGACATCAGCAGTAGCCCACTATCTAATAAGTCCCTATGCACCACTAATATCAATTAGCTGAATGTTTGCTACAGATGAAAGCGGGGCTAAAAGAGAACAAAGAGAATTGATTTATAGCATTCTGTTTTCTATTTGATATAAGCCATAGTAACTTCCAACATTATTTGACAACGTCAGTTTGACGAAGATAAAGGACGGCAGGAGGGAGAGCTGAAAATTTAGATAGTTTTAGACCGTCCGAGTGCATTTGCAACGTTAGGCTATGAATCAATAGGGTTTATTGGAGTTTTCTTATAGGTGTATATTTCTTCCCATATGTCTGTTTCTTCAAAATAGTCTCTATCTAACTTTTTAGCTTCTTCAATTCGAGTGAATTGAACACTTTTCAACTCATCGAGAATATCAATAAGCATCTTCTTTTCCGGTAACACTTCAGCAACTGTATGCCCAAGTAATGATGTTACGCTGATAGTTACTGGTAAAACATATTCAGCATAATCCTTAAATCCTGTCATTAATTCCCTATCAAAAAGCTCTTCATCCCAATGAGCTAATGTAGTACCTGGTCCATAGTCAGTTTCAACTAGCATATCTGCCAAATCAGGCAATATATCTATATACTGCTGAAAAAACTTTCCTGTATCGTGATCAAACAGCTCCATCCATCTATCCCATCCAAAACCTACTGTGTGGCCAATTTCATGAATAATGGTTCCAACTATGTCAGACTCACCATAAATCCTGAGATATTTTGTATTAAATTCAACTCGACCATACACAGTCCCATTTATTTTATAAGGTTTATACGCCCTGGCAATAGTATTTCCCC
>JBFRWL010000096.1:0-3367 GCA_051439565.1 Prochloraceae cyanobacterium | reverse complement strand
ACCTTCTCAGCCAAAGTTTGCGCTAACTATCTTGGTTTCCCTCTCATCAGTATTGGCGTGGATTTGGTAAAAGCTGGAGGGGCTAGTTATCTCAAAAGGATTCTGCAACGGATTGATGCTGTTAATGGGGCGATTGCTTACTTCGATGAGTTCGATAAGTTTTTCGCAGATAATGATCGCTCTACTAAGGAAGTCTTGGGAGTACTGCTAACCTGGTTGCAAGAGAAAACATCTCTTACTTTTGTCATCGCCACTTTGAACAGGTTTGACTCCTTGCCTGTCGAGTTAACTAGGGCGGGACGCTTCGATAAGATTTGGTACGTTGATTTTCCCACAGCGATCGAAAGAAAACAGATTTTTGAGATTCATCTAAATCGGTTCGATCGCAGGTATCGATTATCGACAGGGAATATTAAGGTTGAACATAATGTCTCAAAGATTTTTGTTGAGGGGAATCATTTCTCTCAACTTTCTGCTTCCTACTCTAAACCACCCACTCAAGAAAATAGTCCTATAACTCAAAAAGAGTGGCAATTCTTATTGAGGGAAACTCAATATTTTACTGGTGCAGAAATCCAGAACTTAGTTGAAGATGCTGCTCGTAATTGCTTCTATGCTCAAAAAGATCACATTACCTATTCTGACTTACTAGCTGTCAAAGAACGAATGACTGCCTTGTTTGTCCGTAACCCCGAACCTATCCTAGCAATGCAAAATCGAGCCAAGAAGTTTGCCGAATCTGCTAGTTCCCCCGATCGCAGTATCTTTGCTCCTCCTGAAACTACTCTGTGGGGTGAAAAAATTAACAAACAAACGTAAAATATAGTACCGGATAATGATGTAATGGAAACGGCATTTAATTTGACTTGGGCCAGCTTATCTAAAGAAGCACAGCAGTTAGGATGTAGACTTAGCTTATTTGCCCCTGCTCCTTTTGATTGGTCACTGGTTGAAAGATGTGCAATTTTTTCTAAAGATGAAGAGGAAAGGAAAAAAGCAAAAAAAGAATTAGAGGATATTCGCGCTCAGCTCTGCTGCGCCTTCGGTGATCGCTTTCTAAGAAACCGTCCTCTCTCGCCATTGACGGAAGAGCCAACCCATAGACTACATCCTTTAATTCGAGAATTTTTCCAAACTAAACTGGCTGAACTAGCAGAAGCCGATGAATATAAAAGAAACTTCTGTGCGGCAATGGTTGCTGTAGCCAAAGAAATTCCCGATCCACCTATTCGCCAGCAGATTTTAGCACTTGCCCCTGCCATCCCTCATTTAGCAGAAGCAGCCAAAGAGCTTACTGATTGGGTAAAAGATGAGGATTTAATTTCGCCTTTTGTTGGCTTAGGCCGATTTTATGAAGGGCAGGGAGCATATGAGCAGGGCGAATCTTGGTATGAGCAATGTCTAGAAATAACCCTCACACGTCTGGGAGAAGACCATCGCTTAGTAGCAACCAGCCTCAACAACCTAGCTCTTGTACAGCAGAGCCAGGGGCGCTACGAACAAGCCGAATCTCTTTATCAGCAAGCCTTAGAACTTTATAAACGGCTGTTGGTCTCAGACCACCCAGGTGTGGCACAAACCCTGAACAACCTGGCGGCACTCTACTATAAGCAAGGGCGCTACGAGCAAGCGGAATCCCTCTATCAGCAAGCAAAAGAGCTTTATAAACGGCGGCTGGGGTCAGACCACCTATATGTGGCACAAACCCTGAACAACCTGGCGACACTCTACTATAAGCAGAAGCGCTACGAGCAAGCCGAACCCCTATATCAAGAAGCTTTAGAGCTTTGTAAACAGCTGCGCTTAGAAAACCACCCCCATGTGGCAGGAACACTGAACAACCTGGCTAATCTGTACTCAGACCAAGGGCGCTACAGTGAAGCTGAACCTCTCTTTCAGCAAGCAAAAGAGCTTTATAAACGGCTGTTGGTCTCAGACCACCCCTATGTGGCTATCAGTTGGTGGAGTTTAGCCGCACTCTATAAGAATCAAGAAGACTACGAAAAAGCTGAACCTCTCTATCAACAAGCTCTGGAAATTGCTGAAAAAAAGTTGTCCTCAGATCATCCCCACACTATTAGCATTCGTGAGGATCTTGTATTTGTGCGGCAGAAGAAGAGAGATTTTTACGGAGAATGAAGCACTGGAAAAAAGGTATACCAGGCAAAAAGAGAAATAAGTTAACAAGTTGACTTGTTGTATTTATAACTTGTTGGGAAGTTATAAATACTGACCTTCAAGCAAAATTAGTCTGTTTTTATAACCATCCAACTAAACAGTAGTTATTTGAGAACTCTTCTTAACAAGCTAACAAGTTATTAATTTAACTTGTTTTATTTACAAATTGTTAGTAAGCTGACTTGCTAGGAATCTAGGAAGTTATTAAATCAAGCCAAGACCAAAATGCTTATTGCAGTAGCCAATCAAAAAGGTGGCGTTGCTAAAACTACCAGTGTTATCTGTCTAGGAGGATTACTGGCATCTCGTGATTCTTGCTTAGTAGTAGACCTAGATCCTCAAGGCAATCTCACTATAGGTTTAGGAATAGAGGTAGTTGACGGTCAACTAAGCTGTTATGACGTAATAACAGAACAAGCAGATGTTATAGATACTATCGTTTCAACCCAGTCGGGATTAAGTTTACTTCCTGCTGACATTACTTTAGCTAAGGGAGAAACAGAGATCCTTACTCAAGTTGGCAACTTCTATATCCTCAAAGAGCGTTTAGAACCAGTCCTATCCAAATTTCCTTACGTCTTAATTGATTGCCCACCGTCACTGGGACTACTAACTATTAATGCGCTCGCTGCTGCTGATGCTGTTTTAATACCTGTACAATGCCAGTTTTTTGCTCTCAAAGGACTAGCTTCTCTTCTAGAAACAATTAGCAGTGTTCAAAAACGTCTTAATCCCAACTTAAAAATCTTAGGAGTGCTGCCAACTATGGCACAGATGAACACGATTATGACCCAAGATGTTTTAGCCTCCTTAAGAAAAAACCTGCCGTCTACGAAAATATTTGACCCAGTTCCCAAATCAATTAAATTTGCTGAATCTAACTTAGCTGGAGAACCAATTCATTTCTATACCAAAGACTCTAAATTGGTAAAACCGTACCAAAAAATTGCTAAGTCAATTGCTAATAGTTAACTAAGGAGTACATGAATGGCAAAAAAAAGAGCGAGATTAAACGACTCTAACGATCCACTCAACCTTACAGATAAAGTGTTAGCAGGGTTTGAACAAGTTAGTCAGTCAGCCAGCCAGCAATCTAAGAAGTTAACAACCCAAGAACCTAACAATCTGACAACCCAAGAACCTGACAATCTAACAACCCAAGAACCTAACAATCTAACAACCCAAGAAC
>JBFRWL010000095.1:0-2938 GCA_051439565.1 Prochloraceae cyanobacterium | reverse complement strand
AGCGGGAGAGGGACTGGTCTTTTTTGAGCATGTTGGGAATGAACATAGCAGCAATAAATCCCCCCAGAATCACAAAGGGCAGCCAGTGCATCGCTAGCATAGCAAAAGCTAAGTAGATCAAGATCTCGCCCAGGTAGTTAGTATTTCGACAACGGGCAAAGAAGCCCTCCGTAATCAGCCCAGCTTTATACTTGAGGGTGTAATACTTCTGAGCATCGCTGCCATAGTGAAGAAAGACCCCTAATATATTGAGGGCAATTGCGGCGGCAACCAAGGGCAGTGCTGGCTCAACTCGACTACTAATCAGGATGAAAGGAGCCACCCAGTACAAGCTCGGCACTCCAAAAGCTACCAAGCCTATCTGCCAAGGGATTTCTTGTTCCCACTTTTTATCAGGATAGAGTCGGTCTTTAAGTAACCACAAAAAACCATAGGTGCCATGGAGAGCCAGATAAACCCAAGGTCCTAGAGTGAAGTTCTGATAAGCTAGCATCAGCCCTAACACAAATATGAAGGTAGTTCCTTTGTGAAGATTGATCAAATATTTGGTCTTCATCTGTAATTGCCAGACCTCTGATTATTGGTTGATATCAAATTTAGTTAGACCTGAACTTAACTCGGAGTCTTCCCTATTCATCAGCTCCCTCTCGACCGTGTCCAACTCGACAAGAGTATCCACAGCATTCGATGAGAGTGGCAATTGATTTAACGCTTTTGAAGATAAATTTGATAATTATTCTTGATTTTCTTCAGAGGAAACTGCACAAAAGAAGCTTCACCCGTCAGTTGCCAGTCAAACAAAGATATTAAATGAGAAGCAAATATCTTCGTAATTGTCATAGCCATTTGCGCTCCTAAGCAGGCGTGTATGCCACCACCAAAAGGAATAAACTCATACATTTTTCCCTCATTCCGAGGCGGGAGAAAACGCTCTGGCTCAAACAGCTCTGGTTGGTGAAAGTGTTCTGGCATGATATGTGCCAATCGCGGTTCGGCAATAATAGTACAGCCTTGAGCATAAAGCATTCCATCCAGGACTACAGATTTGGTAAGACGACGATTAGCTGTAGAGCTAGGAGGTAAGATTCGCAGAGTCTCTTTGATTACTGCTTCTAAAAAGACCATTTGCTTCAACTGCTCCGATGAAAATTTATGCAAGTTACTTGGTTCACCCACTATCTTGGCCTGCTCAGAGCGTAGTTGCTCTAATACCTGTGGGAATCTTCCTAGCTGATAGATTAGTGAAGATACAAGTCCAGAAATTTCATAGTGGGAGGCCCATAGCTGCAACAGACATTGGTTTTCGATCAAAGCCTCACTGAAAATTCCGTCGGGGTTTTGCTGCTTACTAGCCAGCATCATGGAGAGGAAATCGGCTTTGGGATTAATTTCTTCCTTGGATGTTCGTCGTTGCCGAATAACCGCTCGCATAAACTCTAGCAATTTGGCCCTGGCTTTGAGTCCTCTACCGTAGGCAGTCAAAGGAGATTTCCATTTCCACAAACCATAGAAACCGTCAAAGTAAGTCTTGTAAAGTAATTTCAGTTCCTGAGAGTTTGATAAAGGCAATCCCTCAAAACTTTTGGGGTTAGTCTCATCTAAGTTAACTCCTAACAACAGAGGGACGAGTATCTTAAAACAAATTTTTTCTACTGCTGGGTAGAGTGATACTTGGACGGGAGCACTCCAATTGCTCAGACCATCTATAATGACTTCATTAATCCGAGGTATGTATCCTTCCAACATCCGACCAGTAAGTCCAGGCTTTAAGGCACTTTTGCGTTCTCTGTGTAGCTCGGGACGTTGAAACAGACTGTACTCGCCAAACATATCCATCGTGGTGTTGGGTAAGGCAATTTCGGTATATTTCGAGTCTCCGTTAAAGACCATTTGAATGGCCCTAGACGAACCAACGAAGATAGTTGTACCGCCAAAAACACCTGTGTTGAAAATCGGTCCGTACTTTTCTAAGTTGTGGTGACAAAATCTTTCAGGATTAGCAATGTAAGTAAATGTATCGTACCATCTCGCTCGTCTTGGTGGCCGAGTTATTCCTGCTGGCGGAGCTTGCCCATCGGAGATAATTATTACTTCACTAGTCTGCTGCTCCATACAATTTCATCTCACCAATCCTTACTAACTTTAATTAAACAAGATTCCGATTGACCCTCTCAACCCCTAACACTTCCAAAATCTCCCTTACTGCCATTTTCTCCCCATTCATCTTCTCTACTTTCTGCACTAACCGCACCCAGAATATAGCGAGACTTTTTGAGAAGGCGCTTGCTCTTTGACCAAGGGCGGTAGAGCTGCAGGCGAGGCGCTGCGCGAGTTAATGGGATTAGCAAAAGATCTTAACAACTATTGCTAGATTTAGTTAACAGGTTTATCCTATAGAGATAAACAAATTAACAAGTTAGCCATTATCTGTTAACAAATATCCAGTAAATGACTAAACCCAAGGGCGGTAGAGGCAAGAAAGCTCCTTACCAAACAAAGCTGATGCGAGTTCCAGTCCCGATGAAAACCCAGGTTTTGCAATTAGTAGACCGCTACCAAATTTATCTAGACTCCGGTGGTGATGCTTTGAATCCGCCTATGCTGTTGGGCGATTCTGAATCTTTACACGGCAGCAAGCCAAAGGGAGGAAGAGGTAAAAAAGCACCTTATACAGCCAAATTAATGCGCGTTCCCGTGCCAATCGCCAACCAGGTTAACCAATTGATAGATCGCTATTTTGGTTATCTTAGCTCTGGTGGTTTGGCAGCAGAACCACCATTACTACTAGGGGAAGCAAAACTCATTAACAGCTTAGGAGATAAAAGTGTTACCAAGTTAGCTGTAAAGCAGAGCGAGAAAGTAGAAAAAATTGTTAACAGTTTAGAGAGTAAACCTGTTAACGATTTAGCCGACTCGAACAGAGAGCGGATCTCCGAAC
>JBFRWL010000094.1:0-3645 GCA_051439565.1 Prochloraceae cyanobacterium | reverse complement strand
GCTCAAACGTTCCGGATGTCTGATCACCAAGTTTTGTCGCTGTGAATAAGATGACATCAGAATCATCTACATACCCAAGATCAGGTATTGTAATCGTTCATTACCTGGTCGTTTATACGATCCAGGCAATCAGTAAACCTTTGTTAAGGAAAGGCATTATTAAGCTGTCCAAAACGTCTATTCAGTTTCCTACTCAAGTAAGGGCAGAAGCAATTTGTGAGGTGAGGATAGTTCCGAGCGTTGATTGTTATGTCATCGAGGTAGTTTATGTACGCGCACTCGAACGCGGACACGAAGTGCGTCGAAGACTAGCGCGACGCGCTGCGTAGCAGGGACGCAGTCTAGACTAGAGCGGCAAAGCCTAGCGCGACGAAGTCTACAAGAGTCCACCCAAATAGGAACTCAGCCAGGAACTGTAGCCAGCGTTGATTTAGGACTGAATAATTTAATGGCGTTAACTTCAAACCAAAAGGGTTTTCAGCCCATTCTGGTTAACGGACGACCATTGAAAAGCATTAATCAGTTCTACAACAAGCGTAAAGCAACTCTTAGTTCAAAATTAAAAGCCAACCGTTTTTCATCAAAGCGCCTTCAACATTTGACCAGGAAGCGGAATCAAAAAGTTAACAATTACCTGCACGCCTCTAGTAAATTTGTCGTTGACTCATTGGTCAAGCAAGGAATAGAAACCCTGGTAATCGGCAAAAATGATTCCTGGAAACAAGAAATTAACTTGGGCAGACAAAACAATCAAAATTTTGTCAACATTCCCCACTCCAAGTTAATCGCGCAGTTGACTTACAAATGTCAGTTGGTGGGAATCAAGGTTGTCATCCAAGAGGAGTCTTACACATCAGTTGCCAGTTTTTTAGATTTAGACCCAATTCCCACTTATGGAGAAGAAGGTGCTAGAGGTATTAAGTTTAGCGGCAGGAGGATTAAAAGAGGTCTGTATCGCTGCCGAGCAGGAAGCTTAATCAACGCCGATGTCAATGGCTCCTACAACATATTACGAACTGCGTCAGCAGCGTCGAAGACTAAAGCATTCCCAAATGCCTTTGGCTATGGGATAGAGAGCTGCGTAGTTCAGCCAAGGTTGGTAACACCAACTAAAGTGAGTCTGAAGGGAAAAGCTGAAATGCTTTTCACGGCTGCGTAATATTTGCCGATATTCTCACCAACTATAAGTAGCAAAGGTCAGGCGGGCTGGCCGTCCTAAATCGCAGAAATTCTGAGGGCGATCGCCGTCGGGCAGCGGCGGAATGTTGAGTGTCACCCGAGACAAAGATTGTCCCACTAACTTGGGCTCGATGGTGGGCAGCAAGGCCTGGACCTGCAGCCTTTGAGACCGCTCGTAATCCCCTTGGCTGCTAATAGCTTGGATCAGATCGACTTCTCCCGCAATCGGTTCTGGGTAACCCGCTAGCTGTACGCGAACTGGCTTTTGAGTCGAGCGCACCAGCCCTGTCAAGGTTAAGTTAGCAAAACTTGAAATCCAGTTGCAGCAGGATATTGAAGTAAATTAAGTAAAAAAAACTCTTTACAATTACGCAAATACTGGCTACCAACTTAAGGCGGGACAAAAGAAATGTGGAGGGTGAGAGTTAGATTTGAGCATTAGTTCGCGGCAGATTGCCGCGAACTAATGCCGATTTAGATGCTCAAATCCGGTTGAACTGATTTCAACCAATCGTTCAACTTCTTCTTCTCTAACTTTCTGCTCTAATTCTCCTTAAGGCAAGACAGTTTGTGGCTCAAGCAACGACGGTTAAATTGGGGTAGTTTCTGGACCTTCTGGGATGAGGTAAATTTCCCATTTGTTCGACTAAGCAAGGAAATAATTCTGGGAAAGTTCTCCCAAAGAGTCTTTGAGCTGCTGTCGAGCCATCGGCTCGCCTGAGGTCAAAATTATGAATAACACTTAGCACCCGTAAGTCCTTTTCCGACAGACCCCGACCGCTGTGATGAAGACGAGATAAATAACCATTACGACCCTCAACAGCTGAGGAGGTTCGCTGAAACTTACTCACCATTGTGGTTGCCCAGTTTCGCCATTGTTCAACCTCTAACTTTTTTAAGGTAAGAGTAAATTCATGAGCCAGTAGTTGTCTATGAGCTTGTTGATAAGCCTTTTGATAGACCTCTCTTAAAGCTGGATTCTTGGTCTTAGAAAGTTGAGAAAGCCAATAAACCTCTGGCAGTAAGCTTCCTAGTAACCAATTTTCTGTGACCAAATCTACTTCTTCCAAAAGAAGGCTTTGCTCAATCGATTGCCACCAGAAATTAATCCCAGCAGCAATTCCTAAAATTTGATGACTGAATTGTTCTAATGCTTTCTTGATTTTAGAGAGTTGATAAGTCTGACCTAAAGCTGCCAGAATGGGGAGTTGCTCTCGAAGAGCTTTCGCTACATCTACAGTAGTCTGGAAACCACTGCCATCAACAGCAAAGGGATGAACAATTAAGGAAATTTGATGTAGGATATGGTGGTAACTCTCAACTCCTGTATAGATAAAATTGTACTGGTCTTGTAGCCGACAAAGGCGCTGGCTTAGTTTCATCGGAATAGGTTTTCCTTTCAGATAAAGCTCAATTCTTTGCCTTTGAGCTTGTTGTAATTGCCTCTTCGTCCGAGCTAATTTGCCTCCTAACCTCGACCCAATCGCTCTAGAAAGACAACGCATTGCATGAAACAGATCGGGGAGACTCAGACAGCCTAGACCTTTTACGGCTAATTGGATTAAAGCTTTGGCTCGGTCACTTACCAATGACTTGATAGACAAACCCTGTCCCATTTGACAAATAGCCGCCTGGACTTTATTGAACCAGGTCTGGTATTGACGGTCAGAAGTTTTTTCTTCTAAGAGAATATAACCAGAAACTAAATCCATTAAAACCAGTACAATTCCTGGAAAAAAAGTTTCATCTGCACCGGCTATTATTTCAACCTGAGTAGAGGTCAATTCTATTTGTTGATGCTGCTCTTGCTCATAGGTCAAAATTAAAGAGCGCATTTGTGCCTCTAATCGGCGTAGGGCAGTTGGCGAAACCCCAATTTGTTTGTTCAGACGTAGCAGATGGAAAAACTCAGATAGAACTTCAGAACCAATCCCTTGTTTGATGCCCAAGATGTAGATAGTAGCAAAAACTAATAACCGCAGCCACTGATATCCTTCTGCTGTTTCCCAAAAGTAAGATTCTGGATGCTGGTGGCGATGCTCAATTCTTTGGCTGATTCGATGTACACTACTTTTAGATATGTTAGTCGCTCGTGCCAAAGCTCTCACTGACTTGATTCCCAATTCTCTAGTCGCTTGATAGACTTTTTGGCAACGCTGTCGCAGCCCCATAGGTCGGTTTTCTCGCAAAGCTTTTATGTTTCTGATTAAAATTGAATCATGATTCGCGGCAAATTGCCGCGAACAAAACCCTCTTTTTTCTCTGGAGAGTCAGTCATGGGTACGCCAAGCGTGCAGGACCAACTAACTAGAGCCGACCAATTACAGGCAGCCATTGCTGTCTTACAACAGGAAATTCAGCAAATAGAAGCAGAAGGAAAAGTGGCTCCCCCTGGATGTCGGGTGATGCGTTACCAGGTAAAGAGGAAAAATGGCTGTTATTGGTACTACAAGCTACAAGCTCTGG
>JBFRWL010000093.1:0-4741 GCA_051439565.1 Prochloraceae cyanobacterium | reverse complement strand
TTCTCTTTTTATTTGTCATTACTTTTATCATTGCAACTATCTTTCCTCGTTATGCCATTAAACCAGCAGTTGCCAATGATATTCCCACTCTCATACAGGATTATTACGGTTATCCAGTAGTAGTCCCAGATTGGACTCAGATCACCTGGTCAAATTTACTCCGATCGATACTTTATCTAACTGGGGTCAATCTCTCATTTCCCAATTCCCAGGATTAGGGATGGTTCCCTTTGCTCAATTCCCTTTTAGGTTTAATTTAGGGGCCCGACAAGTAGCGCTCGCTGAAAGCGCGCCTGTGGCGACCGCTGATACTGTCTGGGGCGATTCTGAATCTGGCGACCCCAAAGTTAATGATAGTTATTTTGTCTCTGGGAAGGCTAATGGGGGTAGTACAGTTCCCGTTCGCTGTCCGACTGGAAAAAGTCGTGCCTATCTAGAGTTAAGTGATTTGGCAGCAGAGCAAGGTGCTTTCTATGGAAAACGTTGGGTCTCAGGTAATTCTCAACAAGTAGAAGGTGGCGAAGGCGCTCTTAAAGCGATTAATGCGGGGAACGTACCTACCGGACGAATGGTTTATGGCAACTTGTTTAAGGTCGTTTTGACCGGAACTAATGAATCAACAGGGACAGCCGACTTTGGTTTGTACTTTCGCATTTGTAACAAAAATGCGTTCGTTGACTTGGGATGCTCACCTTATTTTCTGGGCCCAATTCCTTGGATTCCTGTTCCAGAAAAGCAACTTGTAGTTGTGGGGGCAAATTAAGCCCTCGTAATTCAGCTTTCTATTTCAATAGCATGATGAATAGATAGCTCAAACGTTTATCTATCAGAAAGTTAATGGTGTTTGGTAAGTTTTGGTAGGGAGCGGTGGAGCTTTTAGCGGACAAGAATTGATGAATTATGGCGTACCATCTGAAATTGCTCAACAGTTAGTTCTCGGCAATTGAGTTTTTTCGATTAATCAATTCTTGATCTCAAAAAAGACAACTTAAATTGACTCCAGATTCATTCCTTGGTCAAATCTCCAATTAACGTCTGCTGGCTTAAGTGGATTTTTTTTGTCACTTAATTGTTACTTTCTTTTCTTTTAATTTAAAAATAGTTGAAAACAATTTCTCTCATGCTTACTCAAACTGAAATCACTTATGCCATAACTTTTTTAATAGGTTGTCTCCTGGTTTTCTTCTGAGCCTTAAATTATTTTTCTTGTCAAAAATTTAGCATTCACTATCAATAGTGTCAGAGAATTTTGGGAGTCTAATGAGATTGAAACTTGAAAAATAGTCGCTTCACCTATCAATCACATCAGGATAGATGGGAATACTCGCCGTAACTCAACAGTAAGCTAATAAATCTTGAGTAGAAGTTAGCAGTTTCTAGTTAAACTAATTTAATCTTTAAACGCCGACAAATATCCCGACCGACTGTAAGAAAACTTGACCAAGTCACCAGAAAAGATTTTCTTCTTAATAGAGTCGATAAGTCGTAGATTTTCGATAATTGACAGATATATGCTATTTTAATACTGAGTGAAAAAACATCAAAATTTCAACGCCTCATCATTCAACTCAATCGCTTTCACCTGCCGCATTTTTGTGACCGCCACCGCCAAATTGTTCCACCAGTTGAGAGACATCAAAATCTCCTCTTGAGCGCCAACTAAATAGTTGTGTCTTATGAGAGGGTAATTGCTGAGAATTTCAGTTAGGATAATTTTGGCAAATCATTTCAAAGCGCCAAAAGTTCGGTTAAATATTTCTTATTCTTAGAGGCTATGGATTCTCAGCCATACTTTTCAGGCTTCGATCTACTCCAGTCAGAGATAGAATCAAAACTAATGCTAGAGGCCAGACCGCAGTATCTCAGAAGCAACAATGATGCAGAGGCGGTGGTCATTTGTCTGCATGGATTTACTGGTGTCCCCTATGAAGTCGGTCCGGCAGTGAAGGTGATAGCTAATAGTGGTTTATCGGCAGTAGCCCCTTTGTTGCCAGGGCATGGCTATCAAGACCGTTCAGAACAGGAGCAACATTTTGCCCTCATCACGGCAGCCGGGATGCTAGCCGCTGCCCGCCAAGAAATTGCCAGAGCCAGAAAACACTACCGACATGTAGGTATGTTCGGCTTGTCGATGGGCGGGGCCATCGCACTGAGTATGGCGGCTGAGGGTTGGCTTGATGCTTGTGCGGTGGCTGCCCCAGCGCTACGACTCCCCCTCAAAGCAGAAATTTTTATTCCTCTTCTGAGCTGGGCTAGCTTTATCTTAGAGTCCCCTCCGATAGAGCCTTTTTATTTGCCTGCTTATGAATTTCAGCATTCCTGGGCGCTGAGAACATTGTGGCGGTTAGCTCGTCTAGCTCGGCATCAGCTCCCGCAAATCGAGTGTCCGGTGCTGGGAATACACTCACGCCATGACCCGATCGTTCCGCCTGTAGTGTTGAAGCTGATGCAAAACCGCATCAGGAGGCCAATCGAAACAGCTTGGTTTGATGAATCGGGGCACTGTATGCTTTTAGATACTAATGGGCCAGCAGTGGCTTCGACAATTGCTGAATTTTTTCTCCGTCAGCTTAGCCAAACAGACCCGGAAAAGTCAGACTCAAAATGAGCGAATCAATCTAATCTGAGCTTTTTGGGAACGTGCTCGTCCACCTGCGGCAACAATCCGAAAGGCAATCGCCCTCACTGGGGCAGTCGACCAAAAAACTGCTCAAATTGGGCAGTGGATTTTAACGGATTTGAGGGAGTTAATCGAGACCATTGCCCAAGGGGATTGCGAGAGTTCTCGGTTAGTTGGTCGACTACTCTCGCGCTTATGTCGGGCCCGCCACTTAGGAAAAAAAGCTGCCCACGCGAAGCTGAGAGGATTGGCTGGAGAAATCCTCAACGACTGGTCGGCTGTCGTCGCTTTCGTCAATCATCCTGAATTGCCGCCTACTAATAATGAAGCGGAACGGGCCCTGCGCCATGCTGTCATTGCCCGTCGAATTGGCTTTGGAACCAGAACAGATGAGGGGAGCTTAGCTTACAGTTCTCTGTTGAGCCTGATTGAAACCTGTCGGCTGAGAAACATTGACCCTTGGTCTTACCTGGCCGAAGTGATTGCTTTAGCAAGAATTGGCTTGAGTCCACCGCCTGTTCCTGTCGGTTAATCAATCAGCGATCGCTCTTTTGAGGGGGGACGCAAATGGTTACTCTTCGTCTATTGATGTTTCTCTTTGGCAAAAAACTCTTCATACTCTAGCTACCCTAACCCGACCCAATTTTCTTCAAAAACTTGTCCATCTACTGAATATGACTATATCGCAAGCTTGACAGAGCAAATTAGTAGCGCGAGTTGCTAAAGTTACCGCACTCCCTAATTCATCTTCGCGCTCCAATTGTTGGCGTGTTAGAGAAAATTCGACAACAAGTTCTATTAAATTGGTTGTTTCGGCTTCCGGGAGCTCTAATTTATTACCGTTAAGATTTCTCTGACCGTTGTTTGTTTGACCGAGCATAATCTTATCAGATGGCACGGTTAGTTGCCCCGATTCTACTGGCCCGTAAAGCGGAAGAAACTTAGAAGCAATTTGAGTGCGCTTGCATTCGTGATACACGGCGCGATCGATCCGATCCCAAATTGCCTCATCCCAAGGTAGTTCTTTTCTTCTGAGATTTAGTTCCATTGCTTTTGACATGTTCATTGTGTTCCTCCTTGTTGGAAAATTGGTTATGGTTGGGGGAAAATCTTTATCAGGCAAAATAAGCCACAGGGCTAAAAATTGAGTCGCAATGCTCGCAATCTAGATAGTCGAGATCCCCAAACATTTCTTGATAGCTGGGAATATCTTGACGAAGTGCTTTGCGATCGCTCTCCTGTGTCGTACTAACTCGCATCGAGCAAAAATGAGGGGAAGCGACTGCATCTTTCATATTCGCCCAGAGCTGTTGGGTTTTGGCTTTAATATTGTTGCTTTGATTATCCTTTGCACCTTCCCGTACCTTCTTTCCCTTTCCTCTTGCTCAGAGACTATCTCGGTCAATTCTTTTTCAAAATCTTCGTTATCTTCGTTGTTCTCTTGATCTGGGGCTGGTCTTGAAATTACAGCATCTACCCGATAGCTGGTTCCTGGAGGAAAGAGCATTTCCGTTTCATTCTCATACGCAGACAAGCCACTCAACAATCCGCCTCCATGGCCCTTAGATAAGGTAAACACAAATAACGTATCTCGGTCAAACGGTACCCCTAAAGACGTACTGAGGAATCCAGGATCGCTAACTGTCTTCCCTGGCTGACGGGGTGACAACCGCCACAAAGTAGATAGGCAAGTGATGAGCGAGAATTTTGTCACCCCAAAGAAATATGAACGCAACTGATATATTATTCAACAACAAATTTTTAATCTTGGCGTAATTCTTAAATTATTCGTGTTGATATGAAGTAGTCGATAAATAATGTTTAAGAATAACTGTCTTAACAAAATAGGAGACAGTTTAAAAAGTAATAATGCTACCTCAATTTTATACTGATTATCTAAAAACTTATCTGAAAGACTCAGAAATCTTAACCTTAAAAATCTTAGTCTGGCTTTTACAGGTTCATCGACAAGTGAGAATTGAAAGACTAGCTTCTAGCTTTCCCTATCCAATTAAATGTGAGAGTCGAAGAAAAAAGATACAAAGATTTTTAACTTTGCCAGGACTAAGTTTACCATTGCTCTGGTTTCCTTTGATAAAAAAGATCATCTCTATTCAGTTC
>JBFRWL010000092.1:0-6139 GCA_051439565.1 Prochloraceae cyanobacterium | reverse complement strand
AAGATCCAACCTCTGAACGAACGTAGAGTTTGTTGATATAATCAGTGTTAGCCCGAGAATACGATTCTGCCTGAGCATAAACCCGATATAACCGAACATCTAACACGAACTGGTTGACATAATTAGAACCCAAATAGGTCTGTAAGGTGGTCATAATTTCGTCAATGGTCACATTCTGCGCCTTGGCTTTATCCCGATCGATATCTGCTTCAAGCATTGGGCTATCAAAGGTGAAAGTACTAAAAGCGGCAGCGATTTCAGGACGTTGATTGGCTGCTTGGAGTACCCGTTGGGTGTTATCAATTAGTGCTGCTGTACCTTTCAACTGGCGGTCTTGGATGAAGATCTCCGAGCCACTAAAGTTACTCAAACCATCAACCGCAGGAGCATTAACAGCAAACACTTTAGCCCCGTCTATTTTTTCTTGGAATACCCTATTTAAGCGATTCATTACACCATAGACAGAATGCTTCGCGCCAGGTCGCTCATCCCAATCATATAATTTGACAAAAATAATTGCTTTATTACTGTTCTGACCATCGAAGGAGAAACCATTTAAGGTCAAGGCATGTTCGACTTCCTCAAACTCCATGACTTCTGGCAATACCTGCGCAGTAACTTCGTTGGTGAAGTTGAGAGAAACTCCAGGTGGGGCTTCTACAATTGCAAAAAAGTAGCCTTGGTCTTCTTCAGGGATAAATCCTTGAGGGACGCTCTGGTAAACCCAGCCTGTTAATACTAGACCACCAATAAATACCGCAACAATGATCAGTTTGAAGCGGGTTAAAAATTCCAGAAGACGCCGATATTGTACTGTAACCCAGGCAAAAAACTTATTGAAAAGATTAAAGAATTTACCTAGAGGACCTTTAGTTTCTTCCCGCTGTTTCATCATGATCGCTGACATGGTTGGCGAGAAGGAAAGAGCGTTGAAGGTCGAGAATGTAACCGCCGCTGCTAAGATCAAGGCAAATTGTTTATAAACTACTCCTGTACTGCCAGGGAAGAAAGAAACAGGAACAAACACCGCAATCAATACCAAAGAAGTCGCGATAACCGCTCCTGATAATTCTTCCATCGAATCAAGAGCTGCTTGCATCGGTCTCATGCCTTGTTCCAACTTAGTTGAAACCCCCTCAACAACCACAATTCCATCATCTACTACTAGACCCGTTGCCAAAATCAAGGAGAACAAACTCATATTATTGAGAGTGAAACCCAGCGCTGAGGCCGCAATTAACGCCCCCAACATTGCTACAGGAATTGCGATCGCAGGAATAATGGTCGTCCGCCAGTCCTGCAAGAAAACGAAGATAATTAAGACCACCAAAGCGATCGCTTGTATGAGGGTAACAACCAAATCTGCGAGGGAAGCATTGACAAACAAGGTGTTATCTAACACGATGGCCTGCTTTAAACCAGAAGGAAAAGATGCTTCTAGCTCAGCAATTTTCGCCTTAACTGCATCGGCTGTTTCTAATGCATTAGTGCCAGGAAGTTGGTAGATTAGCAGCGCTATAGCAGGGACATTCTCATCAAAGAATACGCTGGTATCATAATTTTCCACTCCTAGTTCTGCTCTGCCAATATCCCTAATCCTAATCAGTTCACCATTTTCCCCTACTTGCACCACCATATCTTCGGCTTCTTCAGGAGTGAGGAAACGACCTTGAACTTTCAAGGGCAGCTCAAAATCTTGACCGGGGAGCGAGGGCTGCTTACCTACTGCTCCTGTACCAACATCGAAATTCTGTTCACTGATTGTGTTAACTACATCTGAAGCGGTCAAGCCTCTGGCAGCTAGTTTGTCAGGATCTACCCAGACACGCATCGCATATTTAGCACTTCCATAAAGAACCAAACTCCCAACCCCTTCAATCCGTCTCAGATCGTTCCAAACATAGCGATCAATATAGTTATTGATAAAAACTTGGTCATAGGGGTACTCCCCATTCTCATCTTTCTCTACATAGAAAGAATAAGCGAGAGTCACACTAGGAGATTGCTGCTCGGTTTTAAGTCCTGTAGCGAGTACTGCTTGGGGTAAATCAGCCTGGGCCTGAGAAACTCGGTTTTGCACCAAGACCTGAGACATATTTTTATCATTTTCCACAGGAAAGTTGACGTTAATCGTCGCGTTACCCGTGTTGTCGGTGTAAGAGTCAATCCATTTCGCATCCTCCACCCCGTTGATTTCCCTTTCCAAGACGGTGGTTACGTTATCAACGGTAGTTTTGGCATCGGCACCCACATAGTTAGCAGTCACGGTAACCCGCTTGGGAGCAATCTCTGGCAGCTTATCCAAGGGTAAGAGTGCCATAGCAATCAGCCCCACCAGAATAATCAGAATAGTACAGACCGTGGTTAAAACCGGTCGCTTAATAAAGGGAGTGGCAATAGAAAATATCATCAATTTTCGGGGAGTAGAATTTTCAAGCTACGAGCCTAGAAGCATTTTAGAATAGCTTCCTAGCCGCAAGTCAATTTTGTTAACAATACTTGTCTTAGAGATAAAGCAGTATGGGCAATATTGAGCTGAATTATAGGTAGTTATTGTTCTACAGACTGTTCACTAGTCACGGAATCTTCAGTAATCGGTGTCCCATCTTTGAGATCGAGGATGCGGTTGACGGCAATGCGATCGCCTTCTTTCAGACCAGAAATCACTTGGTAGGCTTGACCTTGGATCGTTCCGAGATTAATTTTTTGCTCCTTAGCAATTAATCCAGCTTCCTCAGTTTCTCCTGGTGTGGCCACATAGACGAATTTTTCTCCACCGACAGTACTGACAGCTCTTGTCGGAACTAACAACCCAGGTCTTTCATCCCAAATAACTTTGACCGAAACATATTCGCGATCTCTGAGGCTGCCATCATTTTGGAAAGTAACCTGAGTTTGAATAGTTTGAGTATCCTGATCTGCTACTGGGGAAATAAAGGTCATTCTTCCTGTAATGCCGTCCGTGCCATCTCCATTAATAATTTTAACTGGAAGATCTAATTTTAAGCGATCGCGATATTCCGTGGGTATGCCAATGTTGAGGTAAAAAATCTCGTTGTCGGTCACTGTGGTTATCTGTTCACCAACATTGACAAAATCACCAACTTTTTTATTACTAAAATTGCCAACAAAGCCAGTGATTGGCGCGTTAATAGTATTAAATGCTAGGGGTTGACTGATTGAACCTAATTCTGCCTCAGCCTGTTTGACAGCTGCCTTTTGACTATCTACATTAGCAAGAGCTTGCTCAACCCGCTTCTTGGCAGCTTCATAAGATTGAATAGTGGCATTAAGTGCCTCTTTTCTTGCTTGAAGTCGAGCCTTATTAGTTTCGAGGTCGCGAGTGCTGTCATCTAAGTCTTGCTGCGGTTGCGCTCCTCCTTCCACCAAAAACTCAGCTCGTTTGATATTAATCTGGGCGAGTTTGACTTCAGATTCTAAATCTTGCACATCGGCTCTAGCCCCTTCTACATCTGCCGCTGCCGCCGCTTGGTCTGCTTCTGCTGTTTTGAGTTGCGCGTCTGCTTGCACGACTGCGGCTTTTTGGACATTTACCGCTTGAGTTGCTGCGTTAACATCTTCTTGTTGTTGGGTCGGTTCTAGCTCAACTATCGGTTGACCTTGAGTTACGCGATCGCCTTGATTGACGAAAATCTTGAGAATCCGACCGTCAATTCGTGGTGCTAGATTAACTCTCCCTCGTGCTTCGAGGGTTCCTACATACCTTGTACTATCGATCAGAGTACTGGTTTCGAGAGTCTGTAATTTCACTGGCACAGCTTGCGCGACCGGAGCTTGAGCTTCTTCCCCGCCACAACCACCAATTAACAGAGGGATTAGGAAGAGTGAACCCAATAGCTTTTTGGCAAAAGGATTACTTGTTTTCTGCTTACTCATGAGACTTATCTCGCATGTCTAATATAAAAAATATTAATTTCGCTAAATCTTAAATTTAATCTACGTAATATTACTATACTACTTAACTTCAAAGTGGAAACTTTAAATTAACTTAAAGAATATAAAGTAAAGTAAATCAATGAAAGATTGCTCAATCCAAATGTAGTACGCAATATTATGCTGTTATTTCGCTTCTTCGTTGCTTGTTTCCTGAGTTGTATATAGTGCTACAATTCTCGAAATATATATGGCAGGATACATAACACCTATAATCGCTTCGAGATTAGCCAAAGTTCTAGCAATGTCACTAAGAGGAGAAATATCACCGTAGCCGAGAGTTGTTACAGTAGTAAAGCTAAAATAAAACATCGAATCAAATAAATCTACTGTCTCTATTGACTGAGAAAAGGCATTAGGGTCAAGAAGATAGACGATGAGATAAAGCAATGCCCAAGCTATTCCAATAAGAAAAAATACCGCAATCCCACCTTGTATCGTATCGGCACTGACTTTTTTTTCCGAAAAGATTTTTTGATTGATTGTAACTAGTGCCATTAAAATGAATAAGATATAAATTGCTTGAGCTAATATCACAAAAGTTTTATTTTGCTCTGTCCCTACTCGTAAGATACTGTAAATATCAAAGCCAAATGAGGCTCCTGCTAAAGTTAATAGCAGCAAGAATTCTCTTTTTTTGAGATTTAATGTTCTAATTATGGTAATAATTGTGATCGTCAATACTGATGCAATCACAATTTGCCCTGTTGTTCCACGCAGAGTTGGAGCGACTATAAATAGAACAATAATTATGGCTAATAGTTGGGAATATTTATTTTCTATAAATTTCTTCCCCCGACCTAATTTCATGGCATTGTTATTGATGTTTGTTAAGGAGAAACTATCTGCTATCAGTAATAAAAAAACTAAGAAAATAATATACCACTTTTCTGCTCTATGAATTGGCTGAATTTTCTCAAACAATATTTTCAGCAATCTTGGAAGAGTCTCACTCAAGATTGGCAAGTGCTGCGAGAAGATCCGATCCCAACTAGTGAATTGAATGAGACTTTTTTCCAAGCATCACTTCCAACTTTTAACTTCTACTTGCTTCAAGCTTCAGCAGCAGCGATCGCCACTTTAGGCTTACTGACTAATAGTGCGGCGACAATTATCGGTGCGATGATTATTGCCCCCTTGATGAATCCGATTGCCAGCTTAGCTTATGCTCTGGTGGTCTTAAGCCCACGATTGCTAAAAAGAGCCATATTTACCCTGATAACAGGCGTTATTTTAACAGTTTTTATTTCTTATTCAACTACTGCGTTACTGGGTTTAACAACCGTAGGCTCAGAAATACTAGGTCGAACCACCCCTAATTCCCTAGATTTAGGTGTAGCACTAGCAGCAGGGATAGCCGCAGCTTTTGTTGGCACCCGTCGCAGTATTTCTAGCGCCCTACCTGGAGTGGCCATATCTGTAGCCTTAGTCCCGCCATTGAGTGTTGTGGGAATTGGTCTCTGTTTAGGTGAATTAGGAACTGCGGTTGCTTTATCTCAAGGTATAGAAACAAGCATTGCCGCAGGCTCATCCATACTATTTATTACGAACTTAGCAGGAATTGTCTTTAGTGGCAGTTTAGTTTTTCTGTTTCAAGGGTACGGTAGCCCAAAAAAGGCATTACTCGGCTTAATTGTCTCTTTATTAGGTTTATCAATCTTGCTCCAACCCTTGGGTTTTTCTCTTAAGGAGCTTTATATAAAGTCGCAGGCGATGAAGACCATATTTGAATTGAGACAAAACCGACCGGATCTCTTTCCTGGTACAGCCCAATTTCGTTCTATCAAGATTCGGTATCGAGAAGATAATCTACTATATCTTGAGTTCACAGTAGAATTACATCTAAAAGATATGACCAATATTCAAGAACGAATCGATCTACTTTCTCAGGAGATGAGTAAAACAGTCAATCAACCTATTAAAGTAAATACGAAAATAGTTCCTTTTTACTGGTTTGAAAGTCAGTCTTGATCTTACTGTTTTCATTTAGTGTTATCACTGCGGATATGTAAGTCTCTTTGGGGGAAGGGAATTTCGATGTTATGAGCTGCTAACGCTTTCCAGATGGCTCGGTAGAGATCGCTCCTCACAGTTAATCGAATGTCAGGTTTGTCAATAAAAACCGCGAGGCGAAAATCCACACTAGAATCTCCATAACCCATTAAGTGGACATAGGGTTTGGGGT